>CAZIBT010000034.1:0-7958 GCA_964537435.1 uncultured Nautiliales bacterium
AAATTATATCCTTTAACCCTTTGAAAATTAAAACAAATACAAATTACAAAATTTTTAATTTAAACACCAAAAAACTGTATAAAAAAGTGATAGATTTAAAATATGCAATATTACCACAAAGATATATTCACAAAAAAATAAACAACATTAACTTAAAAATTGCACAATTTAATAAAAAAATCGTTCGAATTGTTTATTATTCAAAAAAGCCTATAAAACTTTTTGTTAAAAAACAAAAAAATTTTCTTATTTTTTCTTTAAATAACAAAAAAACAAATTTTTTAATAAAAAATAGAAAAAAAACACCTCTCTTATTTGCAAAAAGAAAAATTATTGTAATAGACCCGGGGCACGGAGGAAAAGATAGCGGAGGAATAGGAATTGGTGGAAGAGAGGAAAAAAACGCAGTTTTACAAATAGCAAAATATGTGGCATATTATCTAAAAAAAGAAGGTTATATTGTTTATCTTACACGCACAAAAGATATTTTTAGAACGCTTCCGTGGAGGACGCACTTTGCAAATAAAAAACATGCGGATTTGTTTATTTCAATTCATTGTAATATTTCGCCTCATCATATAAAATATCCTCATGGTATAGAAACTTATTATTTATCTCCTACTAGAAGTGCCAGAGCTATTAGACTTGCAAGAATAGAAAACAAAAGTATAAAAAACTTAAATTATCTTGATCAAAATGTAATTTTAGGATTTCTAAATAAAAATAGAATAATAGCTTCTGATAAATTTGCTATTAATGTTCAAAGTAGTGTATTAAAAGAGCTTAGAAAATATTATAGAAATGTTGTAGATGGTGGTGTTAGGCCAGCACCTTTTTATGTTCTTGTGGGAACACAAATGCCTGCAATTTTAATAGAAACAGGATTTTTAACAAATCCTATGGAAGCAAAAAGATTATTTAATACTCAGTATCAAAAAAGATTAGCAAAAGGTATAGCAAAAGGAGTTCAAATTTACTTCAGTTTAAATCCTTAATAAACATTTACTAAATCTGCTAAATAAAAGAACAGGCTTTTTTAACGATATATAAAAGTTAAAAAACATGAACTCAATACGCTCAAATAAAATATTTTTTAACTGCTAAAATTTGCAATTGTTTCTTTTTATTTAGTCATCGAACCTTAATTTATAAGTTCGAATTCTTTTTTTTCAAAATTATAATTATAAACTTCCCCGCTTTCAATTATATAATACCATCCGTAAAGATTAATTTCTCCCTTTTCAAACTTTTCCAAAACAAAAGGATATGTTAAAAGATTTTCAAGTTGTCGAACAACATTTAACTGTTCAATCTCCCATTCTCTCAAAGCTTCATCATCAATATCTTTTACCTTATCTTTCAAATCGGTTATCAAATCTAGCCATTTATTGACAAGAGGCAGTTTTTGAAGTTTTTCTTTTGGATAAAAAAGAGCTTTTAATCCTCCGCAATTACTGTGCCCGCAAACTACAATATTTTTTACTTTTAGATATTTAACCGCATATTCTAAAATGGAAGCTGTGCATTTGTATGTGCTGTCATTTCTCTCAAAAGGTGGAATAACATTTGCTATATTTCTAACAACAAACAATTCGCCCGGCAATGTTTTTGTAATTAAATTTGGAACTACCCTGCTATCAGAACATCCCACATAAAACGTATGAGGTTTTTGACCTTTTTTAAGACCTTGGAAAAATTCTTTATCTCTTTCAAAATCATCTTTTTTAAATTTTACTATTCCTTCAATTATTGGCATTTAATCTCCTTATATTTGATTTATTAATTTTTCAACATTTTCTATCACTTTTTTAACAGAATTCAAATTTACTCTTTCTTTTTTGGAATGAGGATTTTCAATTAAAGGCCCAAAACTTGCCATTGAAATATTCGGAAATTTTTCTTTTAATATGGCACATTCCAATCCGGCATGGATTATATTAAGCTTTGCACCTGTAATTTGCTGAAGTTTTTTAGCAAAAGAGCTTTTTTCTTTTTTCCATGCAGGATATTCATTTTCAAAAAATATTTCACACCCAAGAGTTTTCATTTTTATATATTCTTTTAGTTCGTCTAATCCTTCATTACTATTTGCTCTAGCACTTAAAATTATATTATTTTTTTCAATTAATGCAAAATTGAGTGATTTTTTTGGAATTTTAAATTCAAAATCATATTCCAATACTCCGTGGGGGATTTTTCTCAGAAATTTCAAATATTCATTATCGTAAATTTCAATTTCTTCATTTCCTTCAAAAAATTCCAATGCATAAGCGTTAGAAGGAATTGAATTTGTTCTCTCACCCCCTTTTATAAAAGCCAAAGAATTTACTTTATGAATAAGCTCTATTATGGCATTTGGAATATTTTTATCAATATCAACCCCGCTATGTCCACCAGGAAGGTTTTCAATGCTAATTTTTCCCAAGCTTCCTTTTGTTTTTTCCTTTTTTAAAGGATATTTTATTTTAACATCCACTCCTCCGGCACAACCTATTAAAATTTCTCTATCATTTTCGCTATCAAGATTTAAAAGATAAGGAGATTTGATTTTAAGTTTCAAATTTTTGGCACCTATAAGTCCTATTTCTTCATCATTTGTAAAAAGATATTCTATGTTTTTATATTTTTCCATAAAAAACATCATTATAGCCAATCCTATACCATTATCGGCACCAAGAGAAGAATTTTTTGCCATAAGCCAGCCATTTTTTTCTATAATTTCAATTTCAGGTGCATCTCCAACACATACCATATCAATATGGGCTTGCAAACAAATTTTCGGATTTTTAGGAGTTATTAAAATATTTCCCATATCATCGCAAACAGGCTCAAAACCTTTTGATTTTGCATATTTAACCAAAAAATTTCTTAATTTTTCAGTGTTTCCGCTACAATGAGGAATTTTCGTAATTTTTTTAAAATATTCCAATACTTTTTTAACACTCATTTTTATCCTTTGATATAATTTCCAAAAAAGGTTTTTTTATGAAATATATTTTTTTAATAATACCATTTTTTTTCCTTGGCTGTGTTAATAAAACGGGAATTTCTCTAAAAGCTTATCCGGATTGTGAAGAAAATTATGATTTATACGGAGTTTATTATTACAAATGCAACGATAATTTTTATAATTTCAAAATTAATCCATATACTTTAAAAAAACAAAAAAAAATTTGTCTTGATTGCAATTAACACTATTGTAATTGGTGTATTGGTTATTGGTGTATTTGTCATTTAAACCAATAACAAATATACTAATAACTAAAATATACATTAAAGGATAATATTGAATATAGAAAAAATTTTAAAAGAACGTCAAAAATGGTTTGAATGGAAAAACATTAAACCGATATACGACAAAGTTATAAAGTTTCAAGTTCCAAGTTCCGAGTTTGATATTGATGATATTATTACAATTAAAACAGAGGAAAATCCTGAAATTTTAAAATTAGCAAAAATGCTTATGCCCTGGAGAAAAGGACCTTTTAAAATAAACGATATTTTTATAGATAGCGAATGGAAAAGTTATATAAAATGGAATACCATAAAAAAATTTTTGGATTTAGAAAACAAGGATATTTTGGATGTCGGATGTAATAATGGATATTATATGTTTAGAATGCTTGAATTTTCTCCAAAAAGCATAACTGGATTTGATCCAAGCGCACTTTTTAATCTTCAATTTGAATTTATAAATTCTTTTATTAAAAGTAATATTGAATATAAACTTCTGGGAGTTGAACATATACCTTTTTATGAAAAAAAATTCGATGTGATTTTTTGTATGGGTGTTTTATATCACAGACGTGATCCAATTGATATGCTAAAAGAATTAAAAGCAGGGCTTAAAAAAAACGGGGAAATAATTCTAGATACATTGATTATTGAAGGAAGCGGAGAATACGCTCTTTCTCCAATACGTTATGCAAAAATGAAAAACGTATATTTTATCCCTACCTTAAAAGCTCTTTATAACTGGATTGAAAGAGCTGGATTTAAAAATATAGAATTTATAGGCAAAAGATATACTACTACCAATGAGCAACGAAAAACAGACTGGATAGAAGGTGAAAGTTTAGAAAGCTTTCTTAATAAATCTCAAACCAAAACAATAGAGGGGTTTGAACCTCCTCTACGGGTTTATTTAAAACTTAAAAATTAACCTTCTTGTGTAGCGTTCATCATAAAATAATATACTAATGCAATAAAAATAATAGCGATACCAAAGCTTACACCAACAATTAAACCAAAGCTCATTTTTTCTCCTTTTTTGTTTAGATATAGTAAAATTATACAAAAAAGGAATTAAATGTCAAAACATTTAACCCATACAAAAGATTTAAAAAAACATGAAATATTACAAATATTCACATATGCAAAAAATTACCTTGATGAAAAAAAAAGAGATGATTTAAAAGGCAGGCTTATTATTAATGTGTTTTTTGAAAATTCCACCAGAACTAGAAGTTCTTTTGAAATTGCTGCAAAAAGACTTGGAGCTGATGTAGTAAATCTGGATGTTGCAAAAAGCTCAACCGCCAAAGGCGAAACTCTTTTTGATACCGCTGCCAATCTTGATGCAATGGGGCCTAGTGCAATTATCGTGCGACATCATAGGGCTGGAGTGCCTAAGATTCTTTCAAAATATGTCAACTGCTCTATAATAAATGCGGGAGATGGAGCTCATCAACATCCAACACAAGGGCTTTTAGATCTTTTTACTTTAATGCAAAAATGGAAAAATTTAGAAGGAAAAAAAATAGCAATTGTCGGAGATATTAAAAACAGCCGAGTTGCGAATTCCGATATCGAACTATTCACTAGATTCGGTGCAAAAATTTTACTGGTAGCACCGCCGCATTTCTTACCAAAAACCGATATTCCTTCAACATATAACCTAAAAGAAGCAATCCAATGGGCTGATGCAATAATTTCTCTTAGAACCCAAACCGAAAGACACTCACAACCGACTTTTTCATCTCTAAAAGATTATGCAATTAATTTTCAAATAACAAAAGATTTGATTAAAGATAAAAACATTTTAATTATGCATCCAGGTCCAGTTCACAGAAATATTGACATAAGTGATGAAGTTTTGGCTGATAAAAGATGTTTGGTGCTTAAACAGGTCAAAAATGGAGTGGCTGTAAGAATGGGAATTCTCAAATATTTAATAGAGAATTGAGAATGAAAAATGGAGAATTAAAATTTTTTTTAATAGATTTTGAAGGGAATATTTTTATTGAAAATGTTGAAAATTTAAAAAATATTTTCTTTTCTTTTCCGTTATTTTCGAATAATACTCAAGTAAACAACTCAAAACTCATAACTCATAATCCCATATACTCATACACTCATTCATCCATTTACCTAAAAAAACATCCAATTCCATTTGAAAGATATCAAAAAGCTTTTAATGAAGTAATAGAAGAGATTAAAAAAGGAAATACCTATTTACTTAATTTGACATTTCCTACAAAAATAGAAACAAATTTAAATCTTTTTGAAATATATTTAAAAGCCAAAGCTCCTTTTAAGCTTTTTTTTAAAAACAAATTTGTATGTTTTTCACCTGAGCGTTTTATTAAAATTAAAAACAATAAAATTTACACATATCCAATGAAAGGAACCATTGATGCCAAAATTTTTAATGCTAAAGAAAAAATTTTAAACGATGTTAAAGAAATGGCCGAACATACAATGATTGTGGATTTATTAAGAAATGATTTGGGAATTATAGGAAAAAAAATAAAAGTAAATAAATTTAGATTTATTGATAAAATTAAAGCAGGAGAAAAAGAACTATTACAGGTTAGCTCCGAAATTGAGGGCACACTGCCTAAAAATTGGGGTGAAAATTGGCTAGAAATGATTATACAACTTCTCCCAGCAGGCTCTATTTCTGGAACTCCAAAGAAAAAAACGGTGGAAATAATAAAAAAAGTAGAAAAATATAAAAGAGGATATTATACGGGAATATTTGGCATAACAGATGAAAAAACATTTCTTGATAGTGCAGTAATTATCAGATACATTGAAAATGAAAAATGGAAAATGGAAAATAAAAATAATTCTCCACTTCCAACTCATAACTCATCCACCCATCCACCCATTCACTCATTCACCTATAAAAGCGGTGGGGGAATTACAATAGATAGCGATATAAAAAAAGAGTATGAGGAATTAATAAACAAAGTTTATATTCCTCATTAAGAATTAACAAGAATATGTTGTTATAAATTCATAAGGATGAGGTCTTCCTTCAACTGGAATAATCTCTGTTTCGTATTTATAATCGATATATGTTTTAATAAATTCATCACTCATTACAACTTTCAAGAAACTGTTTGGATCTTTAAGCTCTTTTTCAACTGCATAAATTGCTTCTCTTAATGTTGCAGGAAGGGTTCTAATTCCTCTTTCTTTAATTTCATCAAGACTAAGTTCAAACAAATCTTCATTTAAAGGCTCTTTTGCAGCATCATAAATTTCAAGATTATTTTTAATTCCATCAAGTCCTGCTAGCATCATTACCGTAAATGCCAAATAAGGATTTGCTGTGCTATCAGGAAATCTAAATTCAGTTCTTATTGATTTTTCAGTTGCACCAAAAGGAATTCTGCAGCTTGCACTTCTGTTTTTTGCAGAATAAGCTAAAATATTAGGCGCTTCAAATCCAGGTTGAAGTCTTTTATATGAATTCATAGACGCATTTGTAAATGCTGCAACGGCATCAGCATGAGCAAAAACACCTGCTATATATTTTTTTGCAATATCACTAAGTCCTGCGTATCCATTTGGATCATAAAATAAATTTTTACCATCTTTCCAGATTGATTGGTGGGTATGCATACCGTTTCCATTATCTCCATATAAAGGTTTAGGCATAAAGGTTGCTGTTTTTCCATTTAAATGTGCTACCATTTTTACTACATATTTAAGTTTTTGAACATTATCAGCCGCTTCTACAAGTGTTCCGAATCTAACTCCGATTTCACCTTGGGCTTGACCGACTTCATGGTGAACAACAAATGTTTTAAGTCCTACTTCTTTTAAAACTTTCACCATTTCGGCTCTTAAATCAACCATTGAATCAACTGGTGCTACCGGAAAATATCCACCTTTTGTTCTTGGTCTGTGTCCGATATTAAGTTCATCCCCAAAATCAGCATAATCGTTCCATACACCTTCAGATGAATCTACTTCATAACACTGAGAATTAATTTCATCTCTTATAATTACGTTTTCAAATACGAAAAATTCATTTTCAGGTCCAAAATACGCCGCATCTCCAATTCCACTCTCTTCAAGATATTTAAGAGCTTTTTTTGCAATGCTTCTAGGACATTTTTCATATGGGGTTCCATCTGTATTATGAACATCACAAAATACCACCATTGTAGGATCTGCTGTAAATGGATCTACAAAATGTGTTCCTATTTCAAAATCAGGTTTTAACATCATATCAGAATCATTAATAGGTTGCCATGCAGGAATAGAACTTCCATCAAAAGGAATTCCATTTGTTAATATTTCTTCATCAAGAGATTCAATATCATAAGCAACATGATGCCATACACCTTTAATATCTGTGAATCTAAAATCAATAAATTCAATCTCTTTTTCTTTGCATTCTGCTAAAAACTCTTTAACTGTCATTTGCTCTCCTTTTTTTATTTTGAGATAATTATAACAAAGAAAAAAATTTTTGTAACTTTTTTATTGTAAATTTTTTAATCAATGGAGTAAAAATGGAATTTATTGAAACAGCATATGTGAAAAATGGTAACATTTTAAATTTAGAACACCATTTAAATAGGATAAAAAGGACAATAAAATATTTTAAATGGAAAATGGAAAATGGAAAATGGAAAATTAATAAAGAAAAAATAAAAAGTGGAGAATGGAGAGTTAGAATTACTTACAATCAATATGGAATAAAAGATATTGAATTTTTT
>CAZIBT010000035.1:0-7830 GCA_964537435.1 uncultured Nautiliales bacterium
CAGCAAATTGATAATATGAAAATTGATTATCAAAATAAAATTTTAATTAAAAAATATTTTATAAGAAATTTTGATAGAGAAATTGAGATTTTTATAATGGGTGATATTTATACAGATTTTATCTCCCTGTTTGAATCTATGAAAGGAGGGAAAAATGAGTAAAAAGCATAAAAAAGACAATGCCCAAAATGCTGAAGTTATGAATGAAGGGCATTCTAATAATGTTAAGGTAGATGATATTGAAAAAATTAAAAAAGAAAATGAAGAATTGAAAAATAAACTTGACGAAGCATTAAGAGCTTATGCAAAATGTGAAAATGATAAAAAAATCATAAAAAAAGAA
Source organism: uncultured Nautiliales bacterium (assembly GCA_964537435.1). GTDB lineage: Bacteria > Campylobacterota > Campylobacteria > Campylobacterales > Nautiliaceae > JALTBU01. The sequence continues at coordinate 344 of CAZIBT010000035.1, forward strand.
GCTGATGCCTTAGTTGATTATGCATACGAAAGATTTGCAAAAGATTTATTGCCAGTTGTGGATAGTTTGGAACTTGCAATAGTTCATGCAAAAGAACTTGAAAATAAAGAAGAAGCTTTTGATAAGCTGATGGAAGGGGTTGAACTTACTCTTAAAAAAATGCTCGATACATTTAAAAATCATGGTATTGAGCCTGTTGAACATGATGAATTTAATCCTGAATATCATCAGGCAATTCAACATGTTCAAAGTGAAAAACATAAAGAAGGTGCAATAGTTGATATCTATCAAAAAGGATATAAACTTAAAAATAAACTTATAAGACCTTCAATGGTTACAATAAACAAAAAATAATTTAAGGAGGAAAATATGGGAAGAGTTATAGGAATTGATTTAGGAACAACAAACTCTGCAATGGCTTATTATGATGGAAAAGATGCTAAAATCATTGCAAACAAAGAAGGGAAAAACACAACTCCAAGTGTTGTGGCATTTACAGATAAAGGCGTTTTGGTCGGTGAACCTGCAAAAAGACAGGCTATTACAAATCCTGAGAGAACAATATATTCAGTAAAAAGAATTATGGGTATGATGTGTAATGAACCAAAAGCCCAAGAAGCTAAAAAGCACGTTCAATATAAGATTGTTGATAAAAATGGAGCGTGTGCTGTTGAAGTAGATGGAAAAATTTATACTCCTCAAGAAATTTCAGCAAAAATTTTGCAAAAATTGAAAAATGATGCTGAGGAGTTTTTTGGAGAAGAAGTAACTGATGCTGTAATTACGGTTCCGGCTTATTTTAACGATGCCCAAAGAAAAGCTACTCAAGAAGCAGGAAAAATTGCTGGATTAAATGTTCTAAGAATTATCAATGAACCAACAGCAGCAGCTTTGGCTTATGGACTTGATAAAAAAGGTGAAGAAAAAATATTGGTATATGACCTTGGAGGAGGAACATTTGACGTTACAGTTCTAGAAATTGGTGAAGGAACATTCCAAGTTCTCTCAACTGATGGTAATGCATTCTTAGGTGGTGATGATTTTGACCAAAGAATAATGGAATGGTTGATTGAAGAGTTTAAGGCTGAGACAGGAATTGATTTAAGTCAGGACAAAATGGCGCTTCAAAGATTAAAAGATGCAGCTGAGCAAGCTAAAAAAGAGCTTTCAACAAAAGAAGAGACTGAAATTAATTTACCATTTATTACCGCTGATCAAACAGGACCAAAGCATTTGGTAAAAAAATTAACAAGAGCAAAATTTGAAGCAATGATTGATGATTTGTTGCAAGAAACATTAACACATATTGATACAGCTTTAAATGATGCAGGTTTAAGTAAAGATGAAATAAATGAAATTGTTATGGTTGGTGGTTCTACAAGAATACCAAAAGTTCAACAACTTGTAAGTGAATATTTTAATGGTAAAAAACTTAATAAATCAGTTAACCCTGATGAAGTGGTGGCTCTTGGTGCTGCGATTCAGGCTGGTGTATTAAGAGGAGAAGTAAAAGATGTATTGCTTTTGGATGTTACACCACTTAGTCTTGGAATTGAAACACTTGGCGGTGTAATGACAAAAATTATTGAAAAAGGAACAACAATTCCTGTTAGAAAATCACAAGTTTTCTCAACAGCAGAGGATAATCAAACGGCGGTTACAATTCATGTATTACAAGGAGAAGCTGAACTTGCAAAAGATAATAAATCATTGGGTCAATTTAATCTTGAGGGTATCAGACCAGCCCCTAGAGGAGTTCCACAAATTGAAGTAACATTTGATATTGATGCAAATGGTATTTTAAATGTAAGCGCAAAAGACAAAGATACCGGAAAAGAGCAAAAAATTACAATTACAGGAAGTTCTACTTTAAGCGAAGAAGAAATTCAAAAAATGGTAAAAGAAGCTGAAGAAGCAAACAGAAAAGAAAAAGCCAAAATAGAAGCTATTAAAGCTAGAAATGAACTTGATGCGGTAGTATATCAGGCAGAAAAATTCATCAAAGACAACAAAGATAAGCTCAGTGATGTAAGTGCACTTGAGGCAAAAATTAAAGAAGCTAAAGAATTGATTGAACAACAAAGTGAAGATAAAGCTAAAATTGACGCTCTTAAAGCAGAGATTAATACTGAACTTCAAAAAGCGGCTCAAAATATGGCTCAAGCAGGAGCTAGTGGGGCTCAAGGTGGGCAAGGTCAAAGCCAGCAAAACAAAGGTGGTGATGACGATGTTATCGATGCAGAGGTAGAATAAAACCTCTGCTTTTTTATTTTATATTAAATATTATCCTTTGACACTAAAACAAAATATAGCATCCTATCTAAATTTCATTAATATTTCATATTTAATACTCAATATTTTGATTTTCATATTTTCTATTTAACAATTTGCCAATAATCTAATAAATTAAAGTTCATAATTTATAATTCATATTTTAATTATTTAAAACTATCTATTACAAACTCTACACTTAACACTTTTATTTTATAAAAAATTCTTTTGATGCAATTGTTTGATTCTTATCAAATAAGCTTACCCTCCATTTGCCTTTGTAATAATTCCCTCTGATGTTAATATATGAAAATGTTCGCCATCTAGGCCCTTTATAAATCGGAAGTTTTATATCTGCATACAAATTCCATTTATTTTGTGCAAATTTTTCCCAAATGAAATCTATCATTTTATTTTTTTTAATATTTTTAAAATAAGCAAATGCATAAGCTCTTTTGTCTTTAACTTTAAAATGCTGGGTTATAACAATTGGGATATGTTTTTTTACATTTTTGCATGTTACAAATTCTTTAAGTTCATAAGATAAAGAAAAAGTAATTAAAATAAAAATTAAAAGTTTTTTCATTCAAACCTCCAATATAATTGTTACAGGTCCGTCATTAATAATTGTAATTTCCATTTCCGCCCCGAAAACCCCGCCTTTTGTTATTAATGTTTTATTTATTTTTTCAAGCATTTTATTATACATTATTTTAGCTTCATTTGGGGGCATAGAATTTTGAAAATTTGGTCTTGTTCCTTTTTTGGTAATTGCTGGAATTGTAAAATTGGGAATAAGCAAAATTTCTCCCTTTTTTTCAAGCACGGATTTTGAAAATCTTTCTCCAAAAAGCCTCATATTGATTATTTTCTTAACCATTTTATCAAGTTTTTCTTTTGTATCTTCTTTTTCAAAACCAATCAATACGCAAAGTCCTTTATTTATTTCATTTATTAATTTTCCTTCAACTTTTACATTTGCTTTATTTACTCTTTGAATTACTGCTTTCATTAATAAGCTCCGTTAAAAATTTTGCTATTTTTTCCGAATCATTAGGACATTCAACAACTTTGTAGTTTTTTATTCCTATTTTTTTTGCCAAATGTGCGTATTCAATTTTTAATTCAAGGTCTGTTTCAGAATTATCTATCATAAATGAAATTGGATAAATTAAAACATTTTCATTTTTGAAATTTTGAAGATATTCGTGTAAATAAGGTTTAAGCCATTCGTTAAAACCAAATCTGGATTGAAATGCTAAAGAAACTGATTTGAATTGAGGCAGAAGTTTTTTTAGGGTTTCTATATGCTCTTTTATTTGATTTTCATATAAATCGCCTTTTTTAATAAATTTTTTCGGAATTCCATGAGCGGAGAATATTAAATGCCATTTTTGGGGAGTTTCAATTGAGTTTAAAATATTTTCTTTTATTATTTCATTAAATTTGGAATGTTTGTAAAAGGGTTTTATAATTTTTGCTTTTATATTGTTTTCTTTAAGCTCATCAAGCGAGCTTTCGTAAGTTGTAAAAGAGTAGTGTGGATAAAGCGGTAATAATATAATTTCCTCATTTTCTATCACATCTTTTATATGGGGTTTTGTGTATCTAAAAGCATATTTTGTTTTAATATTACTTAATTTTTCAATTTTTTTTGCTAGATTTTCTGTAATGTCATAAATCCTGCTACCTCCTATTTTTTCATAATTTTTCCATACCTTTTTGTATCTTAAATTAGAAATTAAAGGGGCCAAAAAATATCTTAAAGGCGAATTTATTATTCTTTTGTCCATAAACATATTATATAAAAATTCTTTAAGCTCTTTTTTAGTTCTTGCTCCGCCCATGTTATGCAAAATTATCATTTTAACTCCACATAATTTTTGATTTCAATTCCGAATCCTTTCAGTGCATTTAATTCGTTTTTGTGGGTTGAAAGAAGTTTTAATTTTTTAATTCCGAGTTTTTTCAATATTTGAGCGCCAATACCGAATTCTTTATTGTCTTTTGAATGGGAATCTATAAAAATAATTGCACCATTATTATATTTTATATATTCAAGTGTTTTTTTGTATTCATTTAATTTTTTATCGTTTAGTAAAAAATCAATATTTTTTGTAACTTTATAAAATTTTACATTAGAAGTTTCTTTTGGTTTATTGGCAAGAGCGTAATGAATGTTTCCTAAGTGGTCTTGAAAAATGAATTTTTCAAACTCAACTCCATCAAAAAAGATTTTTTCTTTTTTTAGTAATTTTACCAGAGTTTCATATTGTAATCTATATTCAACTATATCTGAAATATAAACAATTGAAAGTTCATGATCTTTTGCAAATTCACTCAAATCTTTCCTTCTTGCCATTGTTCCGTCTTCTTTCATTATTTCGCATATAACAGCTACCGGATAAACACCGGCTAATTTACAGATATCAACGCTCCCTTCCGTATGACCAGTTCTAACAAGCACTCCGCCTTCTTTTGCAATTAAAGGAAACATATGTCCTGGGCGCACAAAATCGTTTGATTTGCTTGTGGGTGAGCTTAATTTTTTGATTGTTAAATCTCTTTCAAATGCACTAATTCCTGTTTTGCACTCTTTTGCATCTACACTTATTGTAAAAGCTGTTGAGAAACTTTCAGAGTTTTGGGGAACCATAGGTGTTAATTCAAGCTTTTTGGCAATATCTTTTGTTAAAGAGACACATATAAGACCTTTTCCTTTGCTTGCGAGAAAATTTACTTTTTCTGGAGTTGAAAAAACTCCTGCATAAACCAAATCTCCTTCATTTTCTCTATCTTCATCATCTATCATTATTATAATATTACCTTTTTGGATTTCGCTAATAGCTTTTTTTACCCTATTAATTGGATTCATTAATCTCCTTTGAATATAATTTCGTTAAATTTATAAACATTCTAATTCCATTCATCATAGCTTGATATTGTATGTAATTTCTATCTCCTTTGAAATGATGAAGTTCAATTTTAAGTTCTTTTTTATTTGCAACTCCTATATAAACGGTTCCTACAGGTTTAGTTGGTGTTCCTCCAGTAGGCCCTGCTATTCCGCTTACGGCTATGGCATAATCGGCTTTTGATATTTCTAGTGCACCTACGAGCATTTCTTTAACCGTTTGTTCGCTTACAGCTCCGTATCTTTCAAGTGTAATATTTTCAACTCCAAGCCATTCGTGTTTTATTCTATTGGCATATGTAACAACACTTCCTTCAAAACATTCGCTACTTCCTGAATATTTTGTCAAAGTTGATGCCAAAAGACCCCCAGTGCAGCTTTCTGCAAATGTTATTTTTTGGGGTGGGAGGTTTTTTATTATATGTTCAAATATATTTCCAAAAACAATAAAAGGAATGGCTTGTAAAATCTCTTTTTTTATTTTTTCATTTAAAGGCTCGGTATAAATTTCCAAAAATCCTCCCTCATTTTCAATAATTGTATAATTTATTTTTCTAGCGGAAAAAATCGGTTCCAAAAATATCTGTGCAGAATCTAAATCGAGATTAAAAATATTTATCTTTTCAAAAAAAGGCGTTATTATAAAAATTTCCGGAATTTCGTTTTCAAGTAAAATTACATTTATTTCATAATTTTTTATTTTAACTAAAAAGCTGTTTTTCGAATAGATTGCATTTTCTGGTATTAATTGGTTTTCTTTTATTATAGGTGTTTGATTTGTTAGTGTTGAAATTATTCTTGTAACCAAAGGGTATGTTTTTGAATTTGTAACGATTAATGTATCTTCATCGGGTTGGAAAGATATATCAAATGTATCTATATATTTGATACTTGAAGCATTAACATTTCTGAATAATTCTTCTTTTAATGCAGATTTAAATTTCCATTCTTTTCCCACAAATAAAATTTTCATTTACACTCCTATTTTTATGATATAATTATTATAGCCAAAAAGGAGTAAAAAATGGATAAAAATTTAAAAAAACTTCCTGAATATTTCTTGTCAAAAGAGAAAGTATTTAAAAAAAACGGAAAATTAAAAGATAAATTTTACGAAAAAGAGCTTCTAAAACTTCAAATTGAACTAGTAAAACTTCAGACATGGATTAAACAAAACGGTAAAAGAATGCTTGTATTGTTTGAAGGAATTGATACCGCAGGAAAAGATGGAACAATTAAAAGAATTTTGGAATATCTAAATCCCAGATTTGCAAGAAGCGTGGCTCTAGATAAACCAAGTGATAGAGAAAAAACCGAATGGTATTTTCAAAGATATGTTCCTCATTTTCCAGCAGGCGGGGAAATGGTATTTTTTAATAGAAGCTGGTATAATAGAGCAGGAGTGGAAATGGTGTTTGGTTTTTGCACCAAAGAAGAGTATCTTAAATTTATGAGACAGTGTCCTAGGTTTGAAGAGCTGATTGTAGATGAAGGAATTAAATTTTTTAAGTATTATTTGAATATTACAAAAGAAGAGATGAAAAAAAGACTTGAAAAAAGAGAAAAAGACCCTCTTAAAAAATGGAAACTCTCAACGCTTGATTGGCAAAGTTATAAGCATTATGATGATTATCAAAAATTAAAAGAAGATATGTTTGCCGCAACATCAACTCCTTATGCCCCGTGGGTTGTGGTGGATGCAAATGATAAAAAAAGAGCTAGAATAAATGTAATCAGAGATATATTGTCTCAGTTTGATTATGATAATAAAAAAGAGGAGTTTTTTGCAGATCCTAATATAGTGAAAATGATAAGTCATATAGAATAAAATATCCAATTGAAAGTGAGAAGATAATTTATTATAAAATTTTACGTAGGCAATCTCATAATTATATTTTCTCTTTTCCGATTAAATTTTATGGTATAATACATCGCAAAAAAGGAAAACCTCAATGGATTATAAAGATACTCTTTTGCTCCCAAAAACTACATTTCCAATGCGCGGAAATTTGCCTCAGAATGAATCTAAAAGATATAAAAAATGGTTTAATAAAAATGTTTATGAAAGAATGAAACAAAATCGTAAAGGAAATGAAAAGTTTAATCTACACGATGGCCCCCCTTATGCAAATGGTCATATACACATAGGACATGCACTTAATAAAATTTTAAAAGATATGATTAATAAATATTATTATTTCCAAGGTTTTGATATAAGATATGTTCCAGGATGGGATTGTCATGGACTTCCGATTGAGCAACAAGTTGAGAAAAAAATAGGAAGAGAAAAAAAAGAAAAACT
>CAZIBT010000036.1:0-7814 GCA_964537435.1 uncultured Nautiliales bacterium
CTCATGACCCTAATGATTATGAAGTAGGAAAAAGACATAATCTTGAAATAATTAAAGTATTTGATGAAAAAGGTATTTTAAACGAAAATGCAGGAGAATTTGCTGGACTTGATAGACTTGAGGCAAGGGAAGCTATAATTGAAAAACTTCAAAAAGAAGGATTTATTGAAAAAATAGAAGAACACACCCACCAAGTAGGACATTGCTATAGATGTAAAAGCGTAATTGAACCTTATGTTTCAACGCAATGGTTTTTGAAAAAAGAAGTGGCAATTCCTGCAATTGAAGCGGCAAACAAAGGCGAAGTTAAATTTCATCCGTCTCAGTGGAAAAACAATTATGATGCTTGGATGAGAGAGCTTAGGGATTGGTGTATTAGCCGTCAATTATGGTGGGGTCATCAGATTCCTGTATATTATTGTCAGAATTGTGGGAATGAGTGGGCAAGTGTGGAAGAGCCAACTGAATGTCCAAAATGTCATTCTACAAATTTCCATCAAGATCCAGATGTGCTAGATACATGGTTTAGCTCAGCTCTTTGGCCATTTTCCACACTTGGTTGGGAAAATGGTGAATGGGGAAAAGAAATTAAATGGCAAAAAGAGGATTTAAAAAGGTTTTATCCAAACAATTTATTAATCACTGGATTTGATATTCTGTTTTTCTGGGTTGCAAGAATGATGATGATGGGAGTGCATTTTTTAAAAGAAGTTCCTTTTAAAGATGTATATCTTCATGCATTAGTTAGAGATGAGCATGGTCAAAAAATGTCTAAATCCAAAGGAAACGTAATTGATCCACTTGAAATGATAGATAAATATTCAGCCGATATTATGAGATTTACTTTAGCTATTCTCGCTGTTCAGGGGAGAGATATTAAATTATCTGAAAATAAAATGATAGAAAGCAGAAACTTTACAAATAAATTATATAATGCTGCAAGATATTTAACAATGAATCAAGAAACATTCAAAGATTTAGAAGAAACTGAAATAAAAACTGAGCTTGGCAAATGGATGCTTTATAAATTCAATGAAGCAGTAAAAAATGTTAGATTTGAGCTTGATGAATACAGATTTAACGATGCTGCAATGACTCTTTATAAATTTTTATGGAATGATTTTTGCGACTGGGGAATTGAGCTTAGCAAAGTAAGTAAAGATTCAATTAACGAACTTGGAAGCATTTTTAAAGAATCTATGAAACTTCTTCATCCATTTATGCCATTTATTACCGAATTTTTATATCAGGAATTGAGCGAAAATAAAAATATTATTGAAAACACTATTATGCTCAAAAATTATCCAAAACCTTTACAAACTAGCAAACCTGCCGATTTTGACTTGATAATAGAAGCTATAGTTTCTATCAGGAGAATAAAAGCTCTAACCCAAAGCAACTTCAAAAAAGCATATGTTTTGGCAAAATTACCTGAAATGGCAAAAGAATATATCAAAAAACTTGCAAAATTAGAGGATGTTGAATTTATTGATAAACCTATAAAAAATGCAATTAGAGATATCTCTGATAATTTGGAAACAGCAGTAAAAAAAGAAGATATTGATATTGAACCTATTATAAAAAGATTTAAATCACAAAAATCAAAAATTGAAAAAGAAATAGAAAAACTAGAAAAAAAATTATCTAATAAAAACTTTTTAGAAAAAGCTCCAAAAGAAATAGTCCAAAAAAACAAAACAGAATTAAAAGAATTAAAAGAAAAACTCTCTAAAATTGAAGAGGAATTAAGGAAAATCAATGTTTAAAAAATTAATTTTACCATTAGTAGCTTTAATAATAATAACCGGCTGTAGTAAAAATCCGTCCGTTAGCAGGGATTATCAAACATCTCTTATAAACCACATACAAATAAAAAAAGATATAAATAATGTAAATTTAGATAGAGCCGATAATGATTTTATGAGTTTAGAAGCTGATTTTCCAGCTTCTATTTATATCAAAAGTGATATATTGGCCTTATATCTTGCTCATTTGCAAATGAAAGAATATGACCTTGCAAAATTTTATTTGAATCAATATGAAAAAAGATTTGCATCAAGCGAAGAAATTCCTTGGTGCGAATATCAGAAAATTAAAATGGATTTTTTTAAATACGATCATGCATATACAAATCAAAAAGCACTACTTGATTTAATAAAAGAGTGCAAAAAATATAAAGTTACATTTCCAAACTCAACTTTTTTGCCAGAAGTTAATACAATTTATATAAAAGCATTATTGACAAATCAATATTTAAATGATAAAATATATAAACTTTATAAGAAATTGGGATATAAAAACGCAACAAAATATTTCCATACAAAAATTCCAAACAATTCTATTGCGCCTTATGTCCCTTGGTATAAAAAATTATTCTATTGGTAAGGAGAAAAATGATATTAGAAAATTATGAAAAGTTGCCTGCTAAAATTCCTGTTTTGATAGAAAAAGAGCTTATTTATCCCTTTATGATAATACCTATTTTTTTAGATAAAAAAGAAGATATTATAGCAGTTCAAAAAGCAATAAACGACCATTCATTAATTTTTGTTTCTATTAATGATGAAATTAATACATACGGAACAATAGGAACAATAATACGAAAAGTTACTTTGCCTGAAGGTAAAATAAAAATACTTTTTCAAGGATTAACAAGAGGAAAAATACTTGAAATTGAAGACAAAAACCCAACAATTGCCCTTGTTGATAAAGTTGAAAGTGAAATTAAAGATGAAAAAGAGATAAAAGCTTTACTTGAAACATTGAAAGAACATATCATAACTTTAAGCGATCTTAATCCTTTTTTTCCAAAAGATTTTATAAAAATTATTGATTCCAATTCCGATCCGGACAGAATTGTGGATATTATAGCAAGTTCCCTTAAACTTCCTGTTGAAAAAGGATATGAACTTTTTAAAGAAACAGATTCAAAAGAGAGATTAATTAAACTTATCCATTTTATTTTAGAAGATATTGAATCAATAAAACTTAAAAACGAATTAAACAAAAAGGTAATGGAGAAAGTCCAAGAAGCCAATAGAGAACATCTTTTAAAACAACAGCTCAAATTAATTCAAAAAGAGCTTGGTATAAGTAACGAACTTGAAGAAGAGATACATGAATATTACGAAAAATTAGAAGAATTAAAACCATGCATAAGAGATGATGCATATAAAGAAATAAAAAAACAAATAGATAGATTATCCAGAATGCACCCGGATAGCGCAGAAGCCACTACAACAATGAACTATATTGAATGGGCACTTGAAATTCCTTTTTGTAATTATAAAGACGAAAATTTTTCCATTAAAGAATTAAAAGAAAGGCTCGATAAAGACCATTATGGTCTTAAAAAGCCAAAAGAGAGAATAATTGAACATTTTGGAGCAAAAGAACTTGCAAAAAAAAGAGGAGAGGAATTCAGCGGAGTTATTTTATGTTTTGTCGGACCTCCAGGGGTTGGTAAAACAAGTCTTGCAAATTCCATTGCAAAATCTCTTGATAGAAATTTAGTCAGAATTGCACTTGGAGGACTAGAAGACGTAAATGAATTAAGAGGGCACAGAAGAACATATATCGGTGCAATGCCAGGACGTATTGCACAGGGAATTATTAACGCAAAAGAGATGAATCCTGTTATGGTTCTTGATGAAATAGATAAAATTTCAAGATTCAAAGGAGACCCTACTGCTGTGCTGCTTGAAATTCTAGATCCGGAACAAAACTCTCATTTTAGGGATTTATATTTAAATTTCGATTTGGATTTAAGTAAGGTTTTATTTATTGCAACAGCAAACGATCCAAGCACCATCCCTGCCCCTCTTAAAGACAGAATGGAAATGATTTTTATAGGAAGCTATACTCCTCAGGAAAAATTCCAAATAGCAAAAAGATATTTAATTCCACAAGAAATGAAAAAACATTCTCTAAAAAAAAGCGAAATATCCATTTCAGATGCAGCACTGAAAGAAATTATAGAAAAATACACAAAAGAAGCTGGAGTTAGAAATTTAAGAAGAATAATAGCAAAAATTATGAGAAAAGCAGCACTAAATATACTTGAGGGCAAAGAAAAAGTAAGAATTAACATTAAAAATTTAAAAGATTTCCTTGAAAAACCACCTTTTGAGACGGAAACAGTAGAAAAAAAAGACAAAATAGGAGTGGTTAACGGACTTGCTTGGACACCTGTAGGCGGAGATGTTTTAAGGATAGAAGCGGTAAAATACAAAGGCAAAGGGCATATAACATTAACAGGCCAGCTTGGTGATGTAATGAAAGAATCAGCACATATCGCTTTTACATATATTAAAATATTAATAGATAATAAAAAACTCTCTATTAAAGAAAAGAGTAAAGAACCGATTTATTACAAATATAATATCCATATTCACGTTCCTGAAGGCGCTATTCCAAAAGATGGGCCAAGTGCCGGAGTTACAATGGCAACTGCCATTGCAAGTATTTTCAGCGGAAAAAAAGTAAAAAGCGATGTTGCAATGACAGGGGAAATTACTTTAAGCGGCGATGTTTTAGCTATAGGAGGGCTTAAAGAAAAACTCATAGCGGCATATAACGCAAAAATCAAAAAAGTTTTAATACCTCTTAAAAATTATGAAAAGGATTTAGATGATATTCCAAATGAAGTTAAAGAAAATTTAGAAATTATCCCTGTAAAAAGAATAGAGGAAGTTTTAAATCACGCTCTTTGTAAATGAAAAGTAAAAAATGAAAAATGAGAAATGGATAATTATTTTTTTGCCTTTTTTTCTTTTTGCTAGTGTTAATCAAAAAATAATATCCTTTTATAAAAGGGCTTATCCCAAAATAATCATAAAAAAAATCCAAATCATCCCATCTCCGCCTAAAAAATATAAAAATATCAAAATATTATTTACTCCTAAAACAACATCGGGTAATATCAAAATTGATAATAGATATTATTATGTGAGAATAAAAGCTTTGATGCCTGTTTTTATTGCCAATACAATTATAAAAACAGACCAGCCTATTTATAATCATGTAACCAAAAAAATAGTAATTTTCAAAAATTTTTATTCAAAACCTATATTTTCTTTAAATAAAAAACTTGTAGCTAGTAAAATTATCTCCAAAAACGCAATAATTACTAAAAACAATACCAAAATAGCTCCTGATGTTTTTAGAGGCGATATGATAACTGTTTTGATAAATTCAAAAGATATAACCATATATTCTAGAGCAAAAGCGCTTCAAGATGGCAATATTGGCGATATTATAAAAATAAAATTCAGAAAAAAAATTTTAAAAGCAAAAATAATAAAAAAAGAAACAGTAATTTTAAAGGCCAACGAATGAAAAAAGTTCTAGTTTGTATAAGTGGCGCAAGTGGTGTAAATTTGGGATTAAAATTATATAATTTAATACCAAGTAAATATGAAAGATACTTAATAATCACCAAAAATGCCAGCACGGTATTGGAAAAGGAAGAAAATATATTTTTAGATGAAGATATTTCCGCACCAATGGCTAGTGGGAGTTTTGGTATTGATATCACATTTATTGTCCCCTGTTCTATAAATACTCTTGCAAAAATAGCAAACGGAATTGCGGATAATTTAATAACAAGAGCCGCTGCAGTGGCCATAAAAGAGCAAAAAAAGTTAATTCTTGCTCCAAGAGAGCTTCCTTTTTCTCAAATTGTTTTGGAGAATATGTTAAAATTATCAAAAATCAACAATGTTTTTATTGCACCACCAATAATTGCATATTATAACAACCCAAAAACAATAAATGATATTGAAATGTTTTTAATAGGAAAATGGTTTGATTTGGCGGGAATTGAAAATGAACTATTTAAAAGGTGGAAGTGAATGAGTGAATGGGTAGATGAGTAAATGGGTGGATGAGTTGATGGGTGAATGAGTAAATATGAGAAAAGGAAATATAAAAGATGAATTATAAAATCGCTATATATCCAGGAACATTTGATCCGGTTACAAATGGACATTTGGACATTATAAAAAGAGCTTGCAAAATTTTTGATAAAATAATAGTAGCTGTGGCTGATAATAAAGATAAAAAGACAATGTTTTCCTTGGAAAAAAGAGTCGAACTAATGAAAATTGCTACGGCAAAAATAGAAAAAGTTGAGGTTAAATTTTTTAGTTCATTATTAGTTGATTTTGCAAAAAAGGAAAAAGCCAATATAATTATAAGGGGTCTTAGAGCTGTGAGTGATTTTGAATACGAGCTTCAAATGGGCTATGCAAATAAATCTTTATATGAGGAGATAGATACTATTTATTTAATGCCAAATCTTGAAAACGCCTTTATATCATCTAGCGTTGTAAGAAGCATATTAAAATACGGTGGAGAAGTTTCACACCTAATTCCTAAAGAAATAGCAGGAGAATTGAATGTATATTGCAGTTGAGGGAATTGATACGGCTGGAAAATCAACCCAGATAAATTTGCTTAAAAAAGAGTTTAAAAACGCCTTGTTTGTTAAAGAACCGGGATATACCAAATTAGGTAGAAAACTCAGGGAAATAATTTTTAATGATGATATAAGTAAAAAATCTGAACTTTTTTTGTTTTTAGCAGATAGAAGTGAACTTATAGAAAAAACAATAAAACCTAATCTTAACAATTTAATAATAAGTGATAGAAGTGTTATAAGTGGAATTGCCTATGCAATGCCTTTTTTTGATTTTGATATTCTAGTTAATTTAAATCATTTTGCAACTAATAGTATTTTCCCTCAAAAAGTAATAATTTTAAAACTTGATAAAGATACGCTTATATACAGACTTTCACAAAAACAAAATGACAATATTGAAAAAAGAGGCATCAATTATCTTTTGAATATACAAAATAATCTTATACAAACATGCAATAGACTTGAAATTCCTTATATTTTGATAGACGCATCAAAACCGGTTGATGAAATTAATTTTAGAATAAAAAAAATAATAAACAATCTCAACAAATAAATGGAGAGATAAATTGAGTTTAATAAAACAGATAAAAAAAGATTTTCTTGCGGTCAAACAAAGAGACCCTGCTTTTAAAAACAACATTGAGCTTTTTTATGCATATCCAGGTGTTTGGGCATTAATCACATATAGGATTGCAAATGCCATCTACACAAAAGGTTTTAAAAGATTTGCGAGATTTATTATGGCTATAAATCAATTTTTTACAAACATAGATATACATCCGGGAGCAAAAATCGGGGAAAATGTTTTTATTGACCATGGAATAGGCGTAGTTATTGGAGAAACATCCATAATCGGAAATAATGTTACAATTTATCAAGGAGTAACACTAGGAGGGGTGAGTCTTAATCCAGGCAAAAGACACCCGACAATTGAAGATAATGTAACAATAGGAGCTGGAGCTAAAATACTTGGAAACATCACAATTGGAAAAGAAAGTAAAATAGGAGCCAATTCTGTAGTGGTTAAAGATGTTCCTCCATATTCCACTGTTGTCGGAATTCCCGGAAAAATTATAAAAAGAAAAGATTATTCTCCTCTTGCACACAATAAACTGCCTGATATAGAAAAAGAGCTTTTCGAATATCTAATGGATAGGATTAAAATTTTAGAAGAAGCTATAATAAACCAGAATAAAGATATTATCGAAAAAGACGAGGAAATAGAAAAAAAATACAGAGATTATATTGAAGTCTTAAAATATAAAAACTAATTTGTTATAATTCTGCCAAAAAGGTAAATAATGTTCGCTAAAAGAATTGAAAAATTATCCCCTTCACTTACAATAACAATTTCACAAAAAGCAAGAGAGCTAAAAGCTCAAGGAAGAGATAT
>CAZIBT010000037.1:0-7498 GCA_964537435.1 uncultured Nautiliales bacterium
CTCTTGATAATATCAGAATTAGGGATATTAAAATACCTGTTAATATTTTAAAACAGACAAAAGCTGTTCCAATAGAAGTTGGAATAGATCATGTAAAAATAGCCATGGAAAATCCGTTGGATTGGAATGCACAGGCTTATTTTAAACGTTTTTTTCATGATAAAAATGTTGAATTTGTTTTTGCATTGAAAGAAGACATTGATAAAGCAATAAAACTTTATGAAAACAGAAGTAAATTAAGAGAAATTATCTCAAACATCAAAAAAGAGTTAAAAGGAGCACAATCCAAAGGCGAATCGGCAATTTATCAACTGATTTTATATATTATCAAAAATGCAATTGAAAAAAGAGCAAGCGATATTCACATCGAAGCAGAGGAAAATGGTGCTGTTGTCAGATATAGGCTTTTGGGAAAATTAAGAGAAATACTTGATTTTGATTATGAAATTTACAACGCTTTGGCATCAAGAGTTAAACTTGAAGCTGGTATGGATGTAAGTGAAAAGAGAAAACCACAAGATGGGGGATTTTCTTTAAAAATAGATAATAATAATTTTGATTTTAGGGTTTCGTCTCTTCCTACAATATGGGGTGAGAGTATAGTCCTAAGAATTCTTGATAAAAGAAATATTTTAAAAAAACTGGATGATATTGGTATTACCCATAAAAATTTAAAACTTTTTAAAGAAGTTCTTGCTAAGCCTAATGGTATTTTTTTGGTAACAGGACCAACTGGAAGCGGTAAATCTACAACTCTTTATGCCGCTTTACATGAAATTGCCACTCCGGATGTTAAAGTAATTACCGTTGAAGATCCGGTCGAATATAGACTTCAGGGAATTCAGCAAGTTCAGGTAAATTCAAGAGTTGGTATAACATTTGCAAGTGCTTTGAGATCTATTTTAAGACAAGACCCTGATATTATAATGATAGGTGAAATTAGGGACCTTGAAACGCTTGAAATTGCAATTAAAGCTGCTTTAACTGGGCATTTGGTCCTCTCAACTCTTCATACAAACGATGCGGTAAGCGCAATTAATAGGATGATAGATATGGGGGCTGAGCCGTTCATGGTGGCTGCAGCTTTGGTGGGTGTTGAAGCTCAAAGGCTTGTTAGAACGGTTTGTCCTTATTGCAAAGCACCTTATAAACCTTCCGATGCCTTGATAGAACCTATTAAAAATTTACTTCCTAAAGATACTGTTTTTTATAAAGGTATGGGATGTGAAAAATGTGATATGACTGGTTATATTGGCAGAACATTAATCAGTGAAATTTTTTTAAGTGATGAAAAATTAGAAAGTTTGATTGCAAAAAACAAAGAAAGAATTGAATTAATGAAGTATCTTGAATCTCAGGGCTTTAGAAAAATGTTTTTTGATGGTATAATTAAAGCGAAAAATCAAATAACGACTTTAGAAGAAGTTTACAGGGTGGCAAGGCTATGAAATATTATAAAGTATCTATGTTTTATAAAGGAAAACAACAGGATTTTGTAATTAAATCTTTAAATAAGGCCGAAGCAATTATTGATGCAAAAAAATCTTTTCCAGGTCTTCTTGTTAAAATAGAAGAAATTTCGATGCCTTTTAATGAAAAAGTAAAAATTTTTAAAAATATAGTAAGTTCAAAACTTTTAAGAAAAAGGCTTCATTACCCATCTTATATCGCTTCTATAAGACAGCTTTCTGTTTTGAGTAAAGCAGGAATTTCTCTTAAAGATGCATTGGAAGATATAGGAGAAAATACCAAAAATAGTTTGATTAAAGAACTTTTTTTAAAATCTGCTGAAGCCATAGATAGTGGTAAATCCTTATCTGATGTATTTGGTGAATATGAAGAGTATGTTGGTGGTATTTCTCTGGCAATGGTGAGACTAGGAGAGCAAACGGGTGATTTGGTAATGGCTTTAAGTTACCTTGCCGATATTTATGATAATATGTATCAAAACAGACGAAAAATGATAAAGGCACTTAGATATCCCGTTATTACATTAATTTTTATAGTAATTGCTTTTGTTGTTTTGATTTTGATGGTTGTTCCTAAATTTAAAGCTATATTTGAACAACTCCACGCAAAATTGCCTTTGCCTACTAGAATCTTGTTGGGAACAGAACATATTCTTAGCAATTATGGGTTGATTGTTTTTGGTTTATTTATTTTAATAGTTTTTCTTTTAATGTTTTTTTATAAAACATCAATTAATTTTAAATACCAAATGGATAAAATTTTTTTGAAAATATTTCTTATAAAACAGATAATTGAATATGCAACTCTTCATAGATTTTTATTAACTCTCTCTTCTCTTTTGCGTTCAGGAATTCCTCTTTTGGATGCACTTAAAATTTCAGAGGGTATAATAGGTAATGAAGTTATAAAAAGAAAAATTAAGATTATTATAACAGGTATTAATCAGGGAAGACCATTAGCAGAAGTATTTAAAGAAACAAATATTGTAAATTACATAGCCCTTAGAATGATAAGTGCGGGTGAAGAATCAGGAGAACTTGATATTATGCTTGAAAACGCAGCTAAATATTATGGAGATAAATTCGAAGATGTAATTGAAAACATGCAATCTTCAATTGAACCTATTATGCTTACAATAATTGCCGCAATAGTTCTTTTGATAGCTCTTGGAATATTTTTACCTATGTGGGATTTAGCAAGTGCGGCAAAAAATGCTTAATTATTTTTCAAATTCTTCTAAATCTTCCTCATCTTCTTTTTTTATTTTATAATTTTTATATCTGGGGTCTTTTGCTACTTCATCAAGTTCTTTTTTTAGTTTTTTATATTCAATTGATATATTCATTAATGCTGCCGCTACTCCCCAAAAAACGCCAAGCCACAAAAGCCAATTTTGGTGAAATGTTTTTTTGAGCCAAAGTCCTATTCCAATTCCCATTAATATAGCAACTACAATAGAAATGCCAAGAGAGAGTTTTTCAGCTCCTACTACAGTTTTACCTATTTTACCTTTGCCTTTGGCAAATTCGTAATTTTTTTCATTTTTCATTTTATTTCAACTTAGAAACTATGTTTTTAAAGGCTTCAATAGTGTTTTTTATATCTTCATCATTCATAGGGGTGCATATAAATCCTGTTTCATAAGCGCTAGGCGCAAAATAAAATCCTTTCTTTAATATTTCATTATGAAATTTGGCATATTTTTGAGTATCTGACTTATTAACATCATCAAAATTTTTTGGTTTAATGGAATTAAAGAAAAATCCAAACATACTGCCTATTACATTATATTGAAAATCAATACTGTTTTCTTTTGAAATTTTGGCAAAGGAGCTCATAAGTTTTTTTGCTTTTTCTTCTAATGTTTTATAAATTTCTGGATTTGATTTTAATTTTTTAACCTGTGCAAGACCTGCTGCCATTGCTACCGGGTTGCCTGATAAAGTTCCTGCCTGATAAACAGGACCAACTGGAGAGAGTTTTTCCATAATCTCTTTTTTACCGGCAAAGGCACCAACAGGCATTCCGCCTCCTATGACTTTACCAAAAGTAACAATATCTGCTTTTACGCCGTAAATATCAAAACTTCCTCTAAGAGATGCTCTAAATCCACTCATTACTTCATCCAAAATTAAAACAGCTCCATAATAATTACATATTTCTCTAAGTTCATTTAAAAATTCTTTTTCAGCAGGAACCAAACTCATATTTCCAGCAACTGGTTCAATTATAACACATCCTACATCCCCATTTTCAAAACATCTTTTTACACTTTCAATATCGTTATATTTAGCCAAAAGTGTATGTTTTGTAAAATCTTTTGGAACTCCAGGAGAGCTAGGCGTTCCAAATGTAGCTGCACCGCTTCCAGCACTAACAAGAAGGCTGTCGCTGTGTCCATGGTAACATCCTTCAAATTTTATAATATCATCTTTACCCGTATATCCTCTAGCAAGTCTGATTGCACTCATTGTAGCTTCTGTTCCGGAATTTACGAATCTAATTAAATCCAAATGAGGGAAAAGTTCAAGCACCTCTTTTGCAAGTTCCACTTCAAGAGAAGTGGGGGCACCAAAACTTACACCGTTTTTAACAGCTTTTATAATAGCCTCTTCAATTTCCTTATCACAGTGTCCAAAAATCAATGGCCCCCAGCTTTGAATAAAATCCAAATATTTATTATTATCAATATCCCAGATATAAGCACCTTTTCCTTTTTTTATAAAAGGAGGCTCACCTCCAACGCTTTTGAAAGCTCTTACAGGAGAATTTACACCACCTACAATATATTTTTGTGCTTCTTGAAAAATTCCCATATTTTTTCCTTTTTTGTTAAAATTATAATAAAAAAAGGCTGCTTATGAAAATTGATGAAAAATTAGTTAGTAAACTTGAAAATTTATCTATGGTCGAAATTGAGAATAAAGCAAAAATGGCTGAGGATTTGGAAAATATAGTTTCTTTTGTTGAAATGTTAAATGAATTAAATACAGAAAACATAAAAGCAGGTTTTTCAATTTTAAATAATTCAACTCCCTTAAGAGATGATATTGTAAAAAATAACGGAATAATAAAAGATGTTTTAGCCCATGCTCCTAAAGCAAAAGATGGATTTTTTATCGTTCCTAAAATAATCGAATAAGGATAATTATGGCTCTATCTTATACATTAGAACAATTATTAAAAACAATAAAACAATATAATGCGAGTGATTTGCATTTGAATGTCAATTCTGAACCTATGTTAAGGATTGATGGAACACTAACTCCTCTTAATCTCCCAAAACTTAGTAATGAAGATGTAATTGAATTATGTTATTCGGTCCTTACAGAAAAACAAAAAGCTTCATTGGAAGAGCATTGGGAACTTGATTTTTCTTTTGAAGTGCCGGGGATTGCTAGATTTAGGGCAAATTATTATTATGAGAGAGAAAATTTAGCTGGTGCGTTTAGGATAATTCCTCCAAGACCTTTGAGTTTGGATGAATTAAATGCTCCTTCTATCTTTAAACAACTTATAAAAAAAGAAAAAGGTATGGTTTTAGTAACCGGACCTACTGGGAGCGGTAAATCAACAACTCTTGCAGCAATGTTAAATGAAATAAATGAACATTACAAAAGGCACATTATTACAATTGAAGATCCGATTGAATATATTCACCCTCATAAAAAGTCTCTTTTTTCCCAAAGAGAAGTTGGAAGAGATACAAAAAGTTTTTTGAATGCTCTAAGAGCCTCTTTAAGAGAAGATCCGGATGTTATATTAATAGGAGAGATGAGAGATAGAGAAACGATAGGTGCAGCGATAACCGCAGCTGAAACAGGGCATTTAGTTTTTGCAACACTTCATACAAATTCGGCTGATCAGACAATAAACAGGATTGTAAATGTTTTTCCAGCAGAAGAGCAGGATCAGATAAGAACGCAACTTTCCATGGCTTTGAATGCTGTAATTTCACAGGTATTAATTCCCAAAATAGGGGGCGGAAGAATTGCAGCACATGAAATAATGATCAACAACCCTGCAATTTCAAATTTAATCAGAGAAAATAAAATTCCTCAAATTTATTCTCAAATGCAGCTTAATCAAAGCGTAACAGGAATGCAAACAATGAATCAGATATTAGCCCAGCTAGTAGCCAGACATATAATTGAAAAAGAAAAAGCTATGGCATATACTACAAAACCTGAGGAATTAAGGAAACTTATTGGAATTTAATGATTTTTTGGTTAAAAATTATGATTATAATCTACCTCAAGAATTAATAGCCAAATATCCTGCCAATCCAAGAGATAGTGCAAAATTATTGGTATATGACAGAAAAAAAGACAAAGTAATTCATACCGTTTTTAAAAATATTTTGGATTTTACCAATGATATGCATTTTATTTTCAATAATACAAAAGTAATAAAAGCTAGGATTTTTGGAAAAAAAGAGAGTGGCGGTAGGATTGAGCTTCTTTTAAACAGGCCTTTAAATGATAATTTTTTGGTTTATATCAGAGGGAAAGTAAAAAAAGGAACAAAACTTTTTTTTGATAAAGGTTTAGAGGCTGAGGTAGTTGAACTTTTAGAAGATGGAAGCCGTGTTGTAGAATTTAAAGTTTTGAGTTCCAAGTTCCAAGTTCCAAAAAAAATAAAGTTTTTAGAGCTTGTAAAAATACTTGAAGAAATAGGACATGTGCCTTTGCCTCCATATATAAAAAGAAGTGATGAAAAACTTGATGAGAGTGAATATCAAAGCGTTTTTGCAAAAAAAGAAGGCGCCGTTGCCGCTCCCACTGCAAGTCTTCATTTTACTAAAGAGCTTTTGGATAAAATAAAATACAAACACTATTTGACTTTGCACGTTGGAGCTGGGACATTTAAACCTGTGGAAGTTGATAATATAAAAGAGCATAAAATACATAGCGAGTTTTTTGAAATTCCCGAAGAAACGGCTAAAATTTTAGATTCGAATAAAGAAATTGTAGCAGTTGGAACAACAGTAACCAGAACTGTGGAATATTATGCAAGGGTTAAAAAATTAAGTGGGGAATGTGATTTGTTTTTACATCCCAAAAATCCTCCAATAAGGGTAAATCATCTTTTGACTAATTTTCATTTGCCAAAATCTACCCTTATTATGCTTGTAGCTTCATTTATTGGTCGTGAAAAAACACTAAAAATTTACCAAGAAGCTATTGATAAAAAATACCGATTTTATAGTTACGGTGATGCAATGTTTATAATTTAAGGGGTGAAAATGAAAAAAATATTTTTTATATTACCTATCTTTTTATATGCAGGATTGAATAATAGTTATGCTTATAAAAAAGGTTTTCAAGAAGGTATGATTATTAAACATATGTTATTTGGTAAAATTCTTAATCAAACGCAAATAAATCAAAAATGTTTGAATATATGGAAAAAAGATTCAACACAAGATTATATAAAAGAAAATAAAGATACTTTTTTAAAAGGATGCAAAGAGGCTTTGAGCCCTACTTTTTAAGGATTTATTAATTTATCAACCCACATTGCAAAACTAAATTCGTCCAAAGCACCCATTGCCCTATCTATTTCTCTATTCTCTTTAATTGCAACTATTGTAGGTATACTTCTTATTCCAAATTGTGCGGCAATTTGTGGCACTTCTTCTGTATTTACTTTTAGAAAATTTGCTTTTAGCGGAAATTCTTTTGCCACTTTTTCAAATGTAGGAGCAAACATCTGACAAGGCCCGCACCATACTGCCCAGAAATCAACTATAACAGGAACATTTACACTGTTTATTATTTTATAAAATTCATCTGCAGAATTAATTTTGATGGGTTTATTATCAAGAAGATTGCCTTTGCAAATCCCACATACAGCTTTTTTGTAACTGTCTTTTTTTGGTAATTTATTTAATGCTTTACAATGAGGACAAGCAATTATTATATTTTCCATTGTTCCCTCCGATATTTTTAGTGTGATTATATCAAGATTATTTATTTTAGTCAATTAAGTGCTGAAGTTGCGAAATGGAGAGTGAACAATTTTTAAT
>CAZIBT010000038.1:0-7337 GCA_964537435.1 uncultured Nautiliales bacterium
GGGGTGCATATCTTGGAGAAGAAGGACTTGAAAAAGGAATAAGGGTTAAAATTTCCTCTATTACAAGAAATTCTGTTAAATCAACTTTTGGTAAAGCAAAAGCTGTTGCAAATTATCTTAATTCTCAAATGGCAAAATATGAAGCCCTTGATGCTGGATATGAAGAAGCGTTAATGCTTGATGAAGAAGGATTTATTGCAGAAGGAAGTGGGGAGTGTTTTTTTATAGTAAGAGATGGAGTTTTAATCACTCCTCCTAATGATAATTCACTTGAAAGTATTACCCAAGCAACTGTTTTAGAACTAGCAAAAGAGAGAGATATTCCAATTGAGAGAAGAAGAATTACTAGAGATGAGGTTTATATTGCAGATGAAGCATTTTTTACCGGAACGGCTGCTGAAATTACACCTGTTAGAGAAGTTGATGGAAGAATAATCGGTGAAGGTAGAAGAGGAGATATAACAAAAGAGCTTCAGGATGCATATTTTGATGTGGTTTATGGAAGAGACAAAACATATAAACACTATTTAACGCATATATAAAGGAATTAAATGCCAGCAGATTTAAATGATTGGAAAAATAAAAATGATAATATAAAATTTGAACCTCCAAAATTTGAAGTTCCTAAATTTTTAAAAAGCGGAGGAAGTGGAATAATAATAATTTTAGCTCTTATTGTTTTAGTGATAATATTTAAACCTTGGGTCATTATTAATGAAGGCGAGGTTGGAATACTTGCAACTACCGGAAAATTTAGTAAAAGTGTTTTGGATCCAGGAATGCATTTTTATATTCCTCTTATTCAAAAAGTTATAATTGTTGATACTAAAGTTCATATGATTAGTTATAAAAGAAGGGCACAAACAGGTTCTATGCCTGATAGATATAGCACGATAAAAATTTATCCTGCAATTAATGTTCTTGATTCAAGAGGACTTCCAATAACGGTTGAACTTTCAATGAGTTATAGAATAAATCCTAATGAAGCTGCTTATACCATCAAAACATATGGACTTAATTGGGAAGATAAAATTGTAAATCCAATTGTTAGAGATGTGGTAAGAAATGTTATAGGAAAGTTTCCTGCTGAAGAGTTGCCTTCAAAAAGAAATCAAATTGCCACATTAATAGAAAATCAAATAAGAAATCAACTTGATTCAATAGATCATAAACCGGTAATATTTGAAAGTTTTCAGTTAAGAGATATTATTTTGCCTGAAAATATAAAAGAGCAAATAGAAAGAGTTCAAATTGCAAAACAAGAAGCCGAAAAGGCAAAATATGAAGTTTTACAAGCTAAACAAGAAGCCCAAAGAGAAGCAGCTATTGCACAGGGAAAAGCAAATGCAGCGAAAATAGAAGCACAAGGAAAAGCTGATGCAAAACTTATAGAGGCAAAAGCACAAGCAAAAGCAAATGAATTAATCTCTAAATCACTAACAAGGGAGCTTTTAAAATTAAAACAAATTGATGTTCAAGATAAATTTAATGAAGCTCTTAAAAGCAATCCAAATGCAAAAATATTTTTGATGCCAGGAGGGGTGGTGCCAAATATTTGGATGAATGTGGATAATACAAAAAAGGTATTATCAATTGAAAACAAATAAAAATTTGAAAAAGGCATAAAATAAATGGATAAAAAATTTCAAGAACAAATAAATTTGATTAATTTTGAAAAAAACGGCGGATTGGTGCCTGTAATTGTTCAGGATATTGAGACAAATGAAGTATTAATGCTTGCATATATGAATGAAGAAGCACTTAAAAAAACTCTAAAGAGTGGATTTGCTTATTATTTTTCCCGCTCTCGCAATAAAATATGGAAAAAGGGTGAGAGTAGTGGAAATACGCAGGAAGTCAAGGATATTTTAGTTGATTGCGATAATGATACGATATTACTTAAAGTTAAGCAAAATGGCCCCGCTTGTCATACGGGAAGAAAATCATGCTTTTTTACAAATTTAAAAACAAACAAAATTATATTGGACAAAGAAAAAGAAATAGAGTATAATTTTATCGATAAACTATATCATACTTTAATTGATAGAAAAAAAGCAAATCCTGAAACTTCTTATGTTTCTTCATTATATCATAAAGGTGAAAATTCGCTTCTTAAAAAGATAGCCGAAGAAGCTGCGGAGTTTTGTTTTGCGGTTAAAGATAACGACAAAAAAGAGATAATTTATGAAGCGGCTGATTTAGCCTTTCATACTTTAATTGCCTTAGCTTATAAAGATATTCATCCAGAAGCAATTTTACAAGAGCTTAAAAGAAGAGAAGGTATAAGCGGCATAGAAGAAAAAAGGAATAGGAAAAAATAATGCACTTACCTTATTTTACAATTCTTCACTGGCTAGATATTGCATTTTTTATTCTATTGTTTATATTTTTGACCATTTTATCCGTAAAAGCAGCGGGAGAGAGTGTAAAACTGCTTATAAGTATGATATTTGCTTCTTTTTTAGTAACAACATTTGGAGCGGTTTTAGGTTTAGTTATATTGGAAAAATACACTAAAAAAGCCGTGCTTGAACATGTTCAAGAAAGAAGGGTTCTTATCAACGAAACAATGGTTATTAAAGGCCAAGTTAAAAACATAGGTAAATTTAAAATAAATTATTGCAAATTAAATATAAAACTTGTAAATAATGGATGGGGAGCTAAAATTCCAAAAGGAACTTTTTTTAAATCCGGTGGTTTAAGTATTTTTGGAAGTAAAAGTAAACAAATGCCAAAACCAAATACCATAAAAGCTACAAGATTTATTATAACAAATGGATTATTGCCAGGAGAAATTAAAAATTTCAGTGTTATAGTGCCTTATCCTCCATATTTTAAAAATACATATGTCAATTATAAACTTTATTGCCATTAAAATAAACAAAAAGGAAATTAATGAAATTTAACGATTTTAATTTAAAAGAAGAAATTTTAAAAAGATTAGACGAAATTGGTTTTGAAAAACCATCGCCCATTCAGGAAAAAGCAATTCCTGTAATAATGGAAGGGAAAGATGTAGTGGCTCAGGCCCAAACAGGAACGGGTAAAACGGCAGCTTTTGGACTTCCTATTCTTAATAAAATGACAAAAGGTCAAAAAGCGCTAGTTATAACTCCAACAAGAGAGCTTGCAATTCAGGTAAGTGAAGAGATTTTCAGATTTGGAAAGTATCTTGGAATTCATACGGCTACTGTTTATGGCGGAAGTAGTTACAGCAGACAAATAAGTCATATTAAAAATTCAGAATTTATAGTAGCAACTCCTGGTAGACTTTTGGATTTACTAAAATCTGGAAGGATAGATATTTCACCTGAATATGTGATTTTGGATGAAGCTGATGAAATGCTTGATATGGGATTTTTGGATGATATAAAAGAGATTTTTAAATTTGTTCCGAATAACAGACAGACATTGCTTTTTAGTGCGACAATGCCAAATCCTATAAAAGAACTTGCAAAAACAATTCTTAAAAATCCTGAATTTATAACTATTACCAAAAAACAGGTTACAAATGAAAACATTAAAGAATATTTTTATGTTATAGATGAAAATGAAAGAAGAGATGCACTTATAAGACTTTTTGATTACAAAAATCCAAGTAAAGCGATTGTTTTTTGCAGAATGAAAAGAGATGTTGATGATATAGCCGATTATTTAAGCGGAGCAGGAATTAATGCAAAAGGATTGCATGGTGATATGGACCAAAGAAGAAGAGAAGAGGTTATAAGAGGTTTTAAAAACGATAAAATAGATGTATTGGTTGCAACTGATGTTGCTGCAAGAGGACTTGATGTTAATAACGTATCACATGTATTTAATTACCATTTACCTCTCGATCCTGAAAGTTATGTTCACAGGATCGGCAGAACTGGAAGAGCAGGTAAAGAAGGAATGGCCATATCGTTAGTTACTCCTTATGAATTTAAAGCCCTTAGCAGAATTCAGAGAATTTCAAAAATAATTTTAAAAGAAATACCGACATTAGAAGATGTAAAAAACAGTGAAATTAAAAAAATAATAGAAAAATTATCTAAAATTGAACCGAACGTAAAAGCTGTGGAAATTATTGAAGAACTTCAAAATGAATATGATCTGCTAAGCATTGCTGCTAAAATGGCTCAAATGCTTTTTGCAAAAGAAGCTGATGGAAAAGAGAGAATCGGTAAGTCAATTAATGAGGCAAAAAGGCTTATGAAAAAAAGCCAAAATCAAAATAATTCTAGAAAAAGAAATTATTCAAGAAATTCAAGTAGAAATTTTAGAAGAGGTAGAAACAGAAAAAGAGGTTAAGATTTTTTCTGTTTAACTTTTTCAAATACATGCATATCAAGCACTACACAACTAAAAATTCCTTCAAAAACTTTAATATCTTTTAATGACCCGGTTACTTTTACTTCGACTTTTCTTTTTTCTTTCATAAGAATTTTACCTTGAAACTCAACTATATCTCCTACTTTAATAGGGGCCATAAACTCACAATCTGTTGCTTTTACCAGCACAACATAAGGTTCATTAACACTTGCCATTGCACAAAAATCAGCAGCTCCAAATGTAAATCCACCATGAATTAAACCTTCTTCATCAACCACCATATCATTTGTTGTTTCCAGAATTACTTTAGCTCCATTTTCAGTAATTTCAATTAATCTCCCAAATTTCGGATTAAATTTGAGATGAGTTTTAAGCTCTTTCATTTATTCTCCTAAAAGTTTTTTAGCAATTTTATCTAAATCCTTTTGTAAAATTAAAGGATTGAATTGTTTCATAAAAGGATGTGAGATTTCAAAGTAACTTGCATCAAATAAATTAATAGCCCAAGTATAATTAATTTTTTTAGATTCTAAAAAATATTTATTTAATAAAAAATCATTTATCATTCCGAGCTTTGAACCAATTATCAAAAAAAGTTTTGCGTTAAAAATTTCTATAAATTGCCACATTTCAAAAACTTGAAACTTGGAACTCATTTTTATAGGAACTCTAATTCCTCCCGCTCCTTCAATAAGCAAAATATCACAAAGAGGTTTTATTTTTTTATAAGATTTTTTTATTTTTTCCAAATTAACTTTTCCTGCTACAAAAGGAGAAGCAGGAAGTTTAAATTGGACTGGAACAACATCATTATAATTTAAATTTTTTAAAAGCGGATTATATTTTTTTGCTTTATTTAAAAGCGTCTTACCATCTAAAGGTAAATTTTTTACTCCTGTTTCAATAGGTTTCATTACCCCTACCTTATAGCCTAATTCAGAAAATTTTTCGATTAATCTAAGTGTTGCATAAGTTTTTCCGCAATCTGTATTATTTGCTGAAATAAATATATTTAATTTTGAATTTTCCATTTTACATTCTCCATTTAATTATGTAGCTTTTATATCCATTTATTGAATGAAAGACTATTTTTTTATATTTATAAGCATATAATTTAATCAACATTTTTTGTAAAACGGGTTCGATTGAAGGTTTAAACCATGCATCGTTAGTTAGTGCAACGATGTATTTAGGTTTTAATTTATATAAATTTTCTAAAGTTGCTTCATAACATATAGCATTTATAAATTTATAATTTTTTATTTTGAAAATTCCAAATTTTTTAGAGGTTTTATAATCGCTTGCTCCTTTAAAAAAAATTTTATTAATTTCTTTTTGAAAAAAAGGAAAAGGTATATATTCGCCAAACGGAACTAATATGTGCTTATCTAAAATAGTTACTTTTTCATTTTCGAATATATATGTGGAATTGAAAAAATTTTTGTTTTTGTAATGAAGTGCTCCAGTTATTATGGTTATTTTTTTTGAAAGGTTTATTAATTTTTCCATTAAACTAGGATATAAATTAAGAAAAAGGGGAAATGCACTTTCAGGCAAAATTATTACATCTTTTTTTTCTTTAATTGCTTTTTTTATTAGTTTGAAATTGTTTTTTATTTCAATTGGAATAAATTTTTTTTGCCATTTTTTATTTTCTGGAATATTTGTTGAGGTTATATAAATGTTTAAATTTGGCATTTTAATATTTGGCGTTTGATAAAATTTCAAAAAGACGGAAATTATAAAAAATATTGAAGATAGAACTTTTTTGTTTTTTAGCAATAAAATACCTATTAAAAAGAATAAAAAGGCTATTTTTGTTATTCCGAAAAAAGTATTTATCAAAATTACTTCTGGTTTTAGCCAGTCAAATGTAAAGGGACGTATATAATCAAACCCGAAAGTTAAAAATAAAAGCCATAAATAAATTGAAAATGGAAAATTAAAAATTGAAAATTGAAAAAGATTAAAAATTTTATTTATAATCCCAAAAATAATTCCGTATCCAATTCCGATGAAAAAAATAACAAAAGGTATCATCCACGTGAGGTTATAATACCTGAAACTAAGCCCAATCCACCAAAACCAAAAGATTCCTATCCAAAATCCGCTTTGAAAAAAAGAGTGTTTAATATGAAAAAAAAAGTAAAATGCAAAAAAAGCAAAAAAAGAAGAGAAAATTTCAAGTATCAAATCATCTGTTAAAAATAAATATAAATATATTGGTATTGAAAAAAAAATTGCCACAATTAATGAATTTGTGTTAAAATATCGCTTAAAAAAGGATAGATATGAATTTTTTATATGCAGCCGGGACAAATGGAGCTCATGGAGGGCTTTTGGCATCATTGTTACCTTTAATAATTTTGTTTGTAATTTTTTATTTGCTTGTAATTTTACCACAACAAAGGCAAGCTAAAAAACATAAAGCAATGGTTGAGGGATTGCAAAAAGGTGATAAAATAGTTACGACAGGTGGAATTTATGCAGAAGTTATAAGAAGTGAGCCGGATGCAATAGTTGCAAGAATATCTAAAAATACAGAAGTTAGGATAGATAAAGCCGCAGTGGCAAGAAAGTTAAATGATGAAGAAGCTTAATTATAGACTTGTTATATTTATAATCGCTACGATATTTGGAATAGTTTTTACTATTCCTTCTTTTATAGGTAAAAAACCAAAAGTAAATTTAGGGCTTGATTTACAAGGAGGAATGTATTTGGTTTTGGGGGTAAAAACCCAAGATGCAATAAAAAATAAAATAAAAACAATTGCTTCTACCGTTAAATATATTTCCAATAAAAATGATCTTTTTATAGATAAATTAAAATATTTAAAAAACGGTCTTTCTTTTGAACTGATAGATAAAGATGATGCTCCTAAATTGGATAAACAATTAAAAAAAATATTGGGAATTCAAATCAAAAAAACATTAAAAAACGGAAGTATTATTTATACAATTACTTTAACTAAGAAAGAAATTCAAAAAACAAAAGACAATGCTATAAAACAAGCAATTCAAACTAT
>CAZIBT010000039.1:0-7332 GCA_964537435.1 uncultured Nautiliales bacterium
CAAGACTTCTTGCTTTTTCATATTCAAATTCACTAACAACCTCAGCTTTACTTCCTAACTTATGATAAAGTTTACAAATTGCATCCAAATAATTTGTTTTATAACTCCAGAAAAACTGAGTATCTGGATATCTCGAAGTAAAAGCTTCTTTAAATTCATTATATTTATTTTCAATTGTTCTCTCAGAATACACAAATAATGGCGAGCCGAATTTTTCCACCAATTCATTAACATTTACACCATCTATTTCACTTCTTATTTTTTGGGTTTTAAGAGGGCTCCCATATTTACTAGCCATTGTAAAATCAACTTTTATTATTACCGGTTTTTCATATTTTTTACTCATTTTTTCTCCTTAAAGTTCTTTTTTACTTATTAATGTTGTAAAATCTTTAAAATCAGCTGTCGTTTCCTCAACATATCTTATATACATTTTCTCAAACGCATAATCATATTTTTTCTCTACCTTTTCGCCTTTTATTAAATTTATCATCATTTCAGGTAAATTAACCCCAAGCATTGTTGCAAAAAAGACCCATGCAGGAAATCTAGGGTTAATTTCAATAAGATAAATATCCTTTCCATCACTAATAGCCTCAAATTCAAAAGCACCTCTCCAACCTATCATTTCAACAAATTTTTTGCTTGTTTCAAAAAGTGCCTTATTATTGATACTAACAGCACTCCAAACTTTTCCTATTTCAGTGGTTGAGAGTTTTTTAATACCAACTCCACCAATAAGCTCCTTACCATCACCTAATCCTACATAATTTATTTCAATTCCGCTTATTACTTGCTGTGCTAAAAGTGGAAATCCCCATTCGTTTGAGATTTTGTAATAATATTCAATCGCCTCATCTAAATTATATGCTTTATAAGCTTTATAATAATTTCCTTTCACCATTAAAGGAAAACCAAGCTCCCTGCTAGCATTTATCAAATCATCAAGAGAAGTTATTTTGATAGTTTTAGGATGTTTTACCCCTAGTTTTTCACTAAATTCCGAAAGTTTGCTTTTATCCCTCATTTCAAAACACTCTAAACTTGGCAAATATGTCTTAATCCCCAAATTTTCAATTTCTTTTTGATATTTTATATACAATGGGAGCTCAGCATCTAAATTAGGAATAATTACTTCTATATCGCTTTTTTCTTTTATATAGGTAATCCTCTGTTTAAATTCATCATATCCCAAACTAGGATAAGGCATTAGATAAATTTTCTCAAATAACCCTTGATAAATTCCGGGCTCATTCGCATCATAACTAAGCCCTATCAAATGATGGTTTTTCAAACTTTTTGCTACACCAATTCCTGGAGCTGGATTGTCTGTATTATTTAGTCCGCTTATTGCTATTTTCATTGAATAAGCCCATATACTTTAAGTTTTTGAAAAAAATCCTCCACATCAATATACACATTTCTCCAGCTCACATTATATTCATCAGAAAGTATCTGGATTATTTCCTCTTTACTTTTATCCTCTTTAATAAGTTCAATAATTTTTTTGGCGGTATCATTCATCTGGAAAGATATTCCAAGAGAAGGAATAAAGCCGACATTATTTTCATCAATAACCATTTCTTCAAACATTTAAAACTCCTTTTTTTTGGAATTTTAAATGTTTAGGGTTAATGAATGGTTAACAAAATCTTACATATCCTTTTTTTACTCCATTTTTAGAAAGAACAATCTGCCATACTTGATTAATTCTGGCTTTAAAAAGTGCAGCAGAAGAAAGCAGATAAAATTTCCACATCCTAAAAAATTTTTCATCATATTTTTCTTTAAGTTCATCCCAAGCATTAATAAAATTACTATACCAGCTCATTAACGTAGGATAATAATCATATCCAAAATTATGCACATCTTCAATAACAAAATTACCCTCTGCAGCTTCAGATATTTGTTTAAGAGAAGGCAACATGGAATTGGGGAAAATATATTTATTTATCCATGGATCACATGATTTAACACTTACCAAATTCCCTATTGTATGAAGCAAAAAAAGCCCATCATCTTTTAGACATCTGTTTGCTACTTTCATAAATTCGTCATAATGCTTATATCCCACGTGTTCAAACATACCTACAGATACAATCTTATCAAATTTTTCTTTTACGTCCCTATAATCGCAAAGTCTAAATTCCAAATCCAAATTGCCTTTATTGGCATTTGCATATTCTATCTGTTTTTTGGAAACGGAAACACCCACTCCTTTGATATTATATTTCTCGGCCATATATTTTAAAAGTCCTCCCCAACCACATCCAATATCTAAAACTTTATCACCTTCTTTTAATTTAAGTTTTCTGCAAATTATTTCAAGTTTATGCTCTTGTGCCTCGTCCAAATTCTTAGCTTCTGGTAAATCTTCGCATTTTTTCCAATACCCACAACTATATATCATTCTTTTATCAAGCATTTTTTCATACAAATCATTTCCTATATCATAATGAACCCTTCCAACTTCATACGGATCATTACTAAACATTGATTTTAATTTATACAGCAGCATTACGGGAGATTTTATTTTTTCTTCAATTTTATTTGTAAAAATTCTATAAAAAAATTCATCCAATGCTTCAATTTCTATCCATTTATCCATATACGCTTCCCCAAATCCAAGTGTTCCGTATTTAAAAACCCTCTCATATGCCCTATTATCCAACACTTTAATATCCCAGGGATTATTGCCGTTTAATTCAATTCCACTCCCTTTTAAAATTTCTTTTGCCTTTTTTTCATAAGAAAGCATTAATAACTCCTTTTTTTTCAATTATATCATTTTATTATTAATTTAAAAATCAAGAAGTGCCTAAAATGGTAACTTTTTTGCTATAATTTGATAATTTAAAATAGGATTAATAACATCTTAAAGGAAAAATATGTCAAAAAAACTTGAATTTAAAGATAATTGTGGTTTTGGCGTAATA
Organism: uncultured Nautiliales bacterium; assembly: GCA_964537435.1. GTDB lineage: Bacteria > Campylobacterota > Campylobacteria > Campylobacterales > Nautiliaceae > JALTBU01. The sequence continues at coordinate 2,937 of CAZIBT010000039.1, forward strand.
GCCGATATTAAAGGAAAACCTACACACAAAATGGTAAATGATGCCCTAACTGCGCTTGAGAGGATGATGCACAGAGGCGCAATTGCGGCTGATGGAAAAAGCGGGGATGGGAGCGGACTTTTATTTTCAATGCCTAAAAAATTTTTTAAAAAAATAGCAAAAGAAAATGGATATGATTTACCAGAAAAATTCGGTATAGGTGTTATATTTTTAAAAAATGAAAACCAAAAAACAATTATAGAAGAATATTGTATTAAAAACGATTTAAAACCTCTTTTTTGGAGAAAAGTCCCTATAAATACAGAAGCTTTGGGTGAACTTGCCCTAAAAACACTTCCTAAAATTTATCATCTTTTTTTAGTTCCAAATTCTATAATTGCTGTTAAAAGATTTGAAGAACTGTTATATCTTACAAGAAAAGAAATTGAAAATTTTATTGAAGATAAAGATTTTTACATCCCAACTTTTAGTTCCAAAAAAATAGCTTATAAAGGCATGTTAATGCCAAATTATATAAAAACTTTTTATCCAGATTTAAAAGATAAGGATTTCAAGGTTTATTTTGCGCTTTTTCATCAAAGATTTTCAACAAACACCCTGCCTGAATGGAGACTCGCCCAGCCTTTTAGATTTATAGCACATAACGGAGAGATTAATTCCATTCAGGCAAACAGAATTAATTCTTTAATCAAATCCGAATCCATAAAAAGTAATGTTTTTTCAAAAGAAGAACTTCAAAGACTTCTACCAATAGTCAGGTTTGATGAAAGCGATTCAAGTTCACTTGATAGAATGATGGAATTTTTAATAATGAATGGAATGGACTTTTTTAAAGCTATAAGAGCACTAATCCCTATGCCTTGGCAAAACGCTCCGTATCTTGATAGTGAGCTTAAAGCATTTTACGAATATTTCTCAACAAGATTCGAAGCATGGGATGGACCTGCTGCCGTTAGTGTTAGTGATGGTAGATATATTGCTGTGGTGCTTGATAGAAACGGCCTTAGACCTGCAAAATATGTAATTACAAAAGATGAGAGAATTTTAATAGCAAGTGAATACGGGGTTATTGATATCCACGAAGAAAACATAAAAGAAAGAGGAAAACTTCAATCAGGACAGATGATAGGAGTTGATACGAAATTCGGAATCGTTCTTAAAAATAAAGATATAGACGAATATCTAAAATCCAGCAACCCTTATACAAAATGGCTCAATGAAAACATGATTTATCTACAAGAATATATAGAAAATCCGTATGCTATAAATGAAGAGATTGAACTAGAAAATTTAATCCCTAAACAAAGATATGCGGGTATTACAAAAGAAGTTATAAATTTAATGATAAAACCTATGATGAAAGATGCTAAAGAACCTACTGGAAGTATGGGAGATGATACACCTCTTGCAGTTTTAAGCGAATATCCATATAGAAGTTTTAATGACTTTTTCAGACAAAAATTCGCTCAGGTTACAAACCCTCCTATTGATTCATTAAGAGAAAAAATTGTAATGAGTTTAAATACCGGATTTGGTGAAGTTCACAATATTTTAGATGAAGAACCAGAACACGCAAAAAGACTCAAAACAACTTCACCTATTCTTACACAAACAAAAATAGAGGTTTTAAAAAGTTTCGGGGATGAAAATTCACCAAGATTTGAAAAAGATTATAAAAACAAAACTTATTATACGCATTTCAAAGAGAATTTAAAAGAATCCCTTGAAAAATTAACCGATAAAATAGTTAAAGACGTTAAAGAAGGGGTTAGAATAATCTTTTTAAGCGATAAAGCCCTAGATAAAGAACATAAACTCATACCTATGGCTATGGTTATAGGAAGGCTTCATAAAAAACTGCTTGATAATAAATTAAGACATTTAACAAGCATTGTGGCAATTTCAAGCGAAGTTATCACTCCTCATGATGCGGCTGTAATGATAGCTTATGGAGCAAGTGCTATATATCCGTATCTTTTATTTAAAACCGCTTGTGTAATATGCGATGAAGAAAATCTCTCAAGAGATGACGCTTTATTTAATATTCATTCCGCCTTAAATAAAGGTATTTTAAAAATTATGTCAAAAATGGGAATTTCAACTATTGCAAGTTATAGAAACTCTGCTTTAATGGATATTATTGGACTTTCTGAAAAAATAACAAATGAATGTTTTATTGGAAGCAAAGCACTTATTCCGGGATTAACATACGAAGACATAGAAAAAAGATTAAACAAAAAACACGAAATTGCTTTTGAAGAAGAAAAATTACCAAATGGGGGAGTGTTCAGATTTAGAAGAGGCGAAGAATATCATGAAGTTACACCTCCTTTGGTTAAACAATTTACAAAAATGGTCGAAAGTGGCGATTGGAAAGATTATGAAGAATTTAAAAATATGGTTGAAAATAGACGACCTACCTATATAAGAGATTTACTTGAAATCAAATCAGATAAAAAACCAGTTTCAATTGATGAAGTAGAACCTAAAGAAAACATCATAAAAAGATTTATAGGTGCTGCTATGAGTATAGGAGCTCTTGGGCCAGAAGCTCATGAAGCAATAGCTGAGGCTATGAATAGACTTGGTGCAAAATCCAATTCCGGAGAAGGCGGAGAGGATAAGAGTAGAAACGGCACAATCAAAAGAAGCAAAATTCGCCAAATTGCAAGCGGTAGATTTGGGGTAACGCCTGAATATCTTGTTAATGCCGAGGAAATTCAGATAAAAGTAGCTCAAGGGGCAAAACCGGGTGAAGGAGGACAGCTTCCAGGATTTAAAGTAACAACTTATATTGCAAAACTAAGACACACAACCCCTGGTAAAACGCTTATATCACCTCCTCCTCATCATGATATTTATTCAATAGAGGATTTGGCACAACTTATTTTTGATCTTAAACAAATAAACCCAAAAGCTAAGATTAGCGTAAAACTAGTTTCAACTTCAGGAGTTGGAACAATTGCGGCCGGAGTTGCCAAAGCATATGCTGACAAAATAACTATTTCAGGTGCCGAAGGCGGAACGGGAGCTGCTCCAATAACATCCATACGCCATGCAGGAAATCCATGGGAGTTAGGCCTTATAGAAGCTCATAACGCATTAAAAGAAAATCATTTAAGAGAATTTGTAACGCTTGAAACAGATGGAGGTCTTAAAATAGGAAGAGATGTAATTTTCGCTTCTCTTTTAGGTGCTGAGGAATATGCATTTGGAACGGCACTTATGATGGCGGTTGAGTGTATTTTTTGTAGAAGCTGTCAGACAAACAAATGTCCAAAAGGAATTACTACACAAGATAAAGAATACAGAGCTAAATTTAAAGGAAGCGTAGATAAAATAATTAATTATATAAATTTCCTCGCCGAAGATGTTAGAAAATGGCTTGCAAAAATGGGATACAAATCTTTAAATGAAATTATTGGAAGAAACGATTTAATAAAAACAAAAGATATCGATATAGCAAAAAAACTCGATTTTTCTGCTCTTTTAAAAAGAGTTGAAGGATGTGATATTAAAACAAAAGAAAATATTCCATTTGATAAAAATGAATTTGAAAAAGAATTGCTTGAAAAGATTGTAGAAACAATAAAAAATCCAAATCACAAATCGGTAGTTAAAGCTACAATTTGCAATTTAAATAGAAGTTTTGGAGCATACACAAGCGGTATTATTGCAAAATATTATGGGGATGAAGGTCTGCCAGATGATAGTATTGTTTATAAATTAAAAGGTGTTGCGGGACAAAGTTTTGGTGTCTTTTTAAGCAAAGGTATGACGCTTGAATTAAAAGGCGTAGCAAACGATTATGTAGGAAAAGGTATGGCAGGCGGTAAAATTATAATAATTCCAGAAAAAAACGAAGCCGCCGCAGGTAATACGTGTTTATACGGAGCAACAGGAGGCAAATTATTTATCGCTGGAGAAGTTGGGGAAAGATTTGCCGTTAGAAATTCAGGAGCCGTTGCCATTGTAGAAGGAACAGGGGATCATCCTTGTGAATATATGACAGGAGGAGAGGTTATAATACTTGGGAAAACGGGTATAAATTTCGGTGCTGGAATGACAGGAGGGGTTGCTTTTGTGTATGATAAAGAACACTCCCTTGTGGATAAAATTAATCCTGAACTTATTGAAATTAGAAGAATTGATATTGATGAAAATGAAAAACCAAAAATTTACCTTAAAAAAAGGCTTATAGAATATTATAATGCAACTGGTAGCAAAAGAGCAAAATATATTTTGGATAATTTTAGAAGTGAAGTGAGACATTTCTGGCTTATTACACCAAAAGACAATAAACCACCTCTTGATCCTAACGAAATGGATTAAAGTTTAAATTTTTTCGCTTCAGGAAGTAAATTTTCAATAAATTTGATTACTTCCTCTTTATCCT
>CAZIBT010000040.1:0-7088 GCA_964537435.1 uncultured Nautiliales bacterium
TGGAAAAGATATATGTGATAATACTATAAGAACACAGGTTAAAAAACTCAGAAAAAAATTAAAAGAAAATTTTATTACAAACATAAGAGGTATTGGATATAAAATTGAAAAGAGCAAATGATTTTAAAATAGATTTGATTTTGGCTTTTTCGCTTTTTGGCTTTTTAATTATAATTGTTACAACATATGTTTCAATATATATTTTTAACAAAATCGCTACTCAGGAATTTCATGATAAAATAAAATTAATTTCATCTAACATATACAGAGAATATAATTCAAAAGAAAATACAATTAAGCTGACAACCGATGCAATTATTAAAAATGATATTTTTAATTCTACTTTCAAGTCCAATATTAATGTTATAAAATCTATTTTCAAAACGATGCTTTATGCAAATAATGATCTTAAAGAGATAAATTATTTTAATTTTGAAGGCAAAAATATTTTATCATGTTATAAAATAAATTCAAATGTTTTTTGTGATAAGTCATTTAAGATTTTAAATGTTTCAAATTTCAAAAAAAATAATCAAATTTTGATAAACAGAAAATTTAAAAGCAATGCTATTGAATTTGATGCGGCAGCTCCTTTAAAAATAGGAACGAACCCGGGATTTATAGAAGTTAAGGCTTTAATTAAGAATATTTTTAAAAAAAACGATATTTATCATGTAATTTTCATTGATAATAAAGCAAATGTTTTATATTCGAATATATATAAAGAAAAAAATTTAAACGATATTTTTAATTATCTTTTAAATAAACAGATTTTAAAGATAAAAGATGGGTTTGTAAGCGATGGAATTTATGTAAAAAGTATTGCTCCGAATATGAAAATTATATTTATTCAAAATAAAAAAATTATAGATAAAACAAATGAAATATCAAAAAAAATAACAATTATAATGATTATTGTTTCCATTTTTTTGGCTATTCCTTTGGGAGTATTTTTTTCAAAACCTCTTTATAATTTTTATCAAATGTTGGATTTGAAAGTTCAAGAAGAAATAGAAAAAAGACAGCAAAAAGAACAGATACTTTTTCATCAAAGCAAACTTGCTGCTCTTGGAGAGATGCTTGGCAATATAGCACATCAATGGAGACATCCAATTACAAGACTTTCTCTTCTTATTCAAAATTTTGATTTGGCTTATAAAAAAAACAAATTAACACCCGAATTTATAGAAAAATTCAAACAAAATGCTTTAATACAAATCAATTATATGTCTGAGACTATAGATGATTTTAGCAATTTTTTTAAAAAAGATACTAAAAAAGTGGAGTTTTGCCCTTATGAAGTTATTAAAGAAGCTCTAAAACTTATTGAAGGCAGAATAAAAAATAATAATATAAAAATAGATGTGAAAGTAATTTCAAAAAAACCTATTTATGGATATAAAAGCGAATTTTCTCAGGTGATACTTAATATTTTAAATAACGCTATTGATGTTTTGAAAGATAAAAATTTGACAGAAAAAAATATTTTTATTAGGATTTATAAAAATAAAATAGAAATAGAAGATAATGGAGGAGGGGTTCCTGATGAAATAAAAGAAAAAATTTTCGAGCCATATTTTACTACAAAATTTCAATCTCAAGGGACTGGAATAGGACTTTATATGAGTAGAGTGATAATTACACAGCATTTTAATGGAAAGCTTTATTTTTATAATTCAAATAAGGGTGCCGTTTTTGTTATTGAAATATAAAGCACTTTTTAAGCACAAAAAATAATTATAATTTCGAAAAAAGGTTAAAAATGGCTAATAAAAAAGTTTTTTGGGGAGCTTTAATTTGTGGAATAGTTTTGGGACTAGGAGCTTCTTATGTTGCTGCTGTGGCTGTTGATAAAACAGGCCAACCAGAATTTTGTGCAAGCTGTCATGAAATGAAACCAATGGTTGAGAGTTTTAAATTCAGTATTCATGGAGGTAATAATCCGCATGGTTTTGCAGCTCATCACTGCACCGATTGTCATTTGCCTCATAATTCGCTTGCGGGATATTTGATTGCAAAAGGTATTAGTGGAACAAGAGATGCATTGGCACATATTGGCTTAATTAAAAAAGTTGATTTTAAAGAAAATTTTAATGAAATGAGTAATTATGTATATGATAGTGCGTGTTTGCATTGTCATGAAGGTATGAGAGATCCTGCAAAGGCAGTTGGTTTAAGTGATAATATCAAAAAAATTCACGAAATTTATTATTGGGATGCTAAAAAACAAGGTCAAAAAGTCAGTTGCGTAACATGTCATAATGATAGAACTATGGTTAATTTTGCTCATCCAAATCTTCTGGAAACATTATCTAACGAACAATAATTTTCTTTTTTTTCTTTTGTTTTTGTGTTAAAATATCGAAAAAAAGGCTATTTATGAAAAAAGTTTTTTTAGTATTAATAGGAGTAATGTTATTTGCATTCGATTGGGGTGGGAAAGTAGATTGGGCTATTAGCTATAATTTAGCAAAAAATTTAGCAAAAAAAGAGCATAAATTGGTAATGGTTGATGTTTCTTTATCGCATTGTCCTCCTTGCAGATATTTGGCAAGTGAAGTTTATACTAATAACAAAGTTGCTAGTTATATCAATAAACATTTTATCCCGGTATTTTATCTTGCTGATAGGGATTCAATTCCTGTGGAAGTTCAAAGTTATTTTACAGGTTCAACTCCTACTATTCTTTTTATTAAACCGAGTGGCGAGCTTTTTTATAGAATGATAGGCGCAAGGCCACCTCAGGGATTTTTAAGTATATTAAAAGCAGTATATTCTCATTATGGAGATTCAAATGAATAATCCGGTAATCAAAAAAATTTATAATTTTTTCTTTTCATTGGAAGTAGCTGTAGTATTATCATTAATATTTATATTGGCAATGATTTGGGCAACTTTGGGATTTTATACTGACGCGGAAGGTATTAAACATGCTTTTTCAATGACTGATGCATGGAAATATGTTTATGAAACAAAATGGTTTGAATCTATTATGTGGTTATTAGGAATTAATCTAATTGGTGTTATGTTTAGATACAAAACATATAAAAAACTTCCAATTTTTACTCTTCATTTATCAATAATAGTTATTTTATTAGGGGCTGCTATTACCAGATATTTCGGATATGAAGGACAGCTTCATTTAAGAGACGGTGAGACAAAATCGGTAATAATGGTTGAAAGAAGCAAGGGAACCCCTTCTGATGTTTATCCTAAAAATTTAGGTTTTTCAATCAGGCTTGATAGGTTTGTAATGCATAAATACCCAGGAAGTATGATGCCAAGCAGTTATGATAGTTTCGTAACCGTTATTGACAAGGCCCATCACAAAATTTTTAAATATCATATTTATATGAATCATATTTTAGTTTATAGAGGATATAGGATTTATCAAGCAAGTTACGATCCGGATGAGAGGGGAAGTATTTTTTCTGTAAATCACGATCCTGGAATGTATGTTACATATTTGGGGTATTTACTTTTGGCAATAGGATTTTTTTGGAGTATGTTTTATAGAAAATCGAGATTTATGATAACAATTAGAAAATTAAAACAAAGTGGACTTTTTGCTTTTGTTTTAATGATACTTTTATCATCTCAAATTCATGCTTTTGATTTGCAAACATATGCAAAAAAATCGCTTGCTCCTTCGAATCAGTGGGCTTTAACATTGGTCCAAGAAAATGGAAGAATAGAACCTATGGATACTTTGGATTTGGATGTCGTGCATAAAATAACCAAAAAAGCTAAAATTTTAGGATTAAATTATAATCAATTAATAGCTGGAATGGTTGCATATCCTCTTGAATTTCAAAAATTACCGTTTATTTATGTTGGGCATCCAACAATTAGAAAAATGCTTCATTTAAAAGGCAAATATGCAAGTTATAATGATTTCTTTTTGCCAAATGGGGATTTTAAATTCCAAAAACAAGTAGATGAGGCTTTAAGAACCCCTGATAAAGATAGAACCATGTTACAAAGGGAATTTTTGAAAATAAATGAGAGGGTTTATATTGCTTATACGGTTTATAATGCGGCCATTTTTCATCTGTTTCCAACGCCTAATTCCAAAAAAATGAATTATAAATGGTTCAGTTTACCTGAAATCAGGCAGGCTGTTACAATGAATTTAATGAGTCCTATGGATGCTAATTTTTATTTTAATCTATTTAAAAATTTGGCAGGAGGAATTAGAGATTTTAATGTAAATGAAGTTAAAAACGCAAGAGAGGAAATTTACAAACTTCAAAAGGATTATAGTGGAGCAATATTGCCAAGCCCAAGCAGAATCAAATGGGAAATAAGATACAATAGATGGCAAATATTTCCTAAATTGTTGGGCGTTTATGCAAGTTTAGGTCTTTTGGCCATTATTTTGGGATTTATTGAAATATTAAAATTAAAAAGATTTATAAAGACTGAGAAAGTTATTTTAATATTAGGCTGGATTGGATTTTTGGCCCATACATTCAATATGTTTTTGAGATGGTATATTTCCGGGCATGCTCCTTGGTCTGACGCTTATGAATCAATTATATTTATCGCATGGGGTTCAGCTTTTGCATCTCTTGTTTTTTTCAGGCGTTCAATGTTGGCGCTTGGGGCTGGACTTTTTGTTGCTGGAATGTTTATGATGGTTGCTCATCTTAATAATATCGATCCTCAAATAACAAATCTTGTGCCTGTTTTAAAATCATACTGGCTATTGGTTCATGTTGCCGTTATTACTTCAAGCTACGGATTTTTAGCAGTTGGCAGTATGCTGGGGCTTCTTAATATAATTTTGTTTGGAATAAAAAAATATTTACATAGGAATCTTGATATTCAAATTAAACAATTAAATAATATTATTTATATTGCACTTTATATAGGACTTGCACTTCTAAGTATCGGAACATTTTTAGGTGGTGTTTGGGCAAATGAGAGCTGGGGTAGATATTGGTCATGGGATCCGAAAGAGACTTGGAGTTTAATAAGTATGGTAGTTTATGCATTAGTAATTCACACCAAAATGATACCTAAAATGAGAGGAGAATTTGTATTTTCTTTGCTTTCATTTTTTAGTTTCTTTTTTATTTTAATGACTTATTTTGGAGTAAATTTTTATATTGCACAAGGACTTCACAGCTACGGTCAAGGGGTTGTTAGCGGATATAGTTGGGTATATATTATTTTTGTTGGTATGGGTATATGGTTATCAATTGCTTTTGTTACTCTTTTTATGGGAATTGCACAAAAAATAAACAAACCTATTGAAGTTAAAGAGATAAATAAAAAAAACGAATATCATCCGGAAAATAAAGGAATAAAATGAAATGTGAATTATGTGGAAGTGAGCATAATGTAAGTAATTTTAAAGTCGAACCAAAAGATGAATATGTAAATTTATGCGAAGAGTGTAAAAAACAAATTGAAAATGAGAATTTGGATGAAAATCATTTTCAATGTTTGAATGATTCAATGTGGAGTGAAAAAAGTGCTGTAAAAGTTTTAACTCATAGATTATTAAAAAAACTTGGCAGAAGTGATTTGATTGATATGATGTATCTAGAGCCTGATGAAGAAGCTTGGGCAAATACGGAAATTGAAATTAAAAAAGACGCATTTGGTAATATTTTAAAAAACGGTGATAATGTAATGGTTATTAAAGATTTGAATGTAAAAGGTGGAAATAATATAAAAAGAGGAGAAGTGTTTAAAAATATTCGCCTTGGAGATACTCCTGGACATATATTGGCAAAAAATATTTATATAAAAACGGAGTTTCTCAAAAAGGTTTGAAATGTATTTTATAATAAGTTTTAATTACAGAAATTCAGATGTTGTGTTAAGAAGCAAATTGTCTGAACTTAGTTTGGAAGATTTTAAAGATTATAAAGAGGTTTTACTTTTGAAAACTTGTAACAGAATAGAACTTATTTTTGATAGAAAAAGGGATATTAACGAATTATACGATAAAATTTTTTGCAAAGTTATAACTCCAAAAGAGTTTTTAAAAGCTGAAATATATGAGGGAATGGATGCGGTTGAGCATATGTTTAAATTGGCTTCATCACTTGATTCAATGGTTGTAGGTGAGACACAAATTACTGGTCAATTAAAAGAAGCTTTTACACAAAGTTATGAAAAAAATTTTGTATCTCAGGATTTAACAAGACTTATGCATTTTTCTTTTAAATGCGCCAAAAAAATAAGAAATCAAACTCAAATATCAAATGAACCTGTAAGTGTGGCTAGTATTGCTGTTAGAAAAGCAAAAGAAGAACTTGACGATTTGAGCGGTTTTACAGCTTTGGTTATAGGTGTGGGAGATACAGCAAGAATTGTATGTAAAAATTTGATAAAAGATGGTGTAAATATAATTTTAATTAATAGAACCGTGGAGAATGCATTTGCACTTAAAGAAGAGCTTGGGGATGAAGTTAATATAGATGTGCATTCTTTAGAATCAATTCCAAAATTAATTAATAATTACAGACTGCTTTTTTCGGCCACTTCTGCACCCCAGACAATTATTAAAAACGAATTTATAAAACCCAAAAACTTTAAAAGAATATGGTTTGATTTGGCAATACCTAGTGATATAGAAGAAATTGAATGTGCAAATATAAAGATTATAAAAGTTGATGATTTGAAAGAAATAAGCGAAAATAATCTCAAAAAAAGAAAAAATGAGATAAATGAAGCTTATAATGTGGTAAAAAAATGTGTGAAAGAATTTGAAAAATATTTACAGGCCGTATCAATTGAGCCTGTAATTAAATTTTTGCAAGATAAAGCAAAAGAGTGTTCCAAAAGAGCACTTAAAAATGCAATAAAAAAACATTATATTCCACTTGATATGGAAGAAGAGGTTGAAAAAATACTTCATAATGCTTTTAAGAGATTTTTACATCATCCGAATTTAACATTAAGAAAAATGGCTGAAAGTGCTGAAGTGGATATTTTTGTATCGGTAATAAAAAGACTCTTTGGGGAAAATGATTTAAAAATGGATATAAATAAATGTGAATATCATATGGAAAAGGGAATTTTTAAGTAGATGAGCGGATGGGTAAATGTGTAGATGAGTAGATGAGTAGATG
>CAZIBT010000041.1:0-7022 GCA_964537435.1 uncultured Nautiliales bacterium
TTTAAAAGCTTCAAAATAAAGATTTTGCCCAAAAAGCACTGCAACAAAAACAAATAAATATAATATTTTTTTCATTGGTTTGCCTTTATTAAATTTTCCAATTCTTCTATTGAGTTTATTTGAATATTTAGTAGCTTTTCAATATATTTTAAATCTTTTTTGAATTTTTTCTCGTTTTGGGTTGCTAAATAGTTTTTAATAGTTTGAATGATTAAATTTTTAATGGGCTCTGAAATTTGTATATTTATTTGAGCTTCCGTATGGTTTTGATTGTTTTCTTTGTCTTTGATTTTTTCAATAAAAGTATAAAATTTATCAATCAAAAATTCTATTTTTTCTATTGGGGCACCTTTTTTTGATTCTTCGTCTATTGTTTTTAATATTAAGGCTATATTTGAAAGCCTTAAATTAAGTGCTGCTCCTTTTAAAAGATGGGCTGTTTTATGAAGTTTGTCATAATTTCGTTGTTTAATAGCTTCATTAAAAACAGATTTGTTTTCTTCTATTTGGTCCAATAATGTTTTAAACAAATTATCAAGAGTTTTAATATCAATCCCAAGATCTTTTGAGGCTTTTTGTAAATCTTTTTCAATTAATTCTTTAGCTTTTTCTTTATCTAATGCAAGAATACTGTTTATTTCATCATATTCATCATTAAACGATATTGTTATTTCTTCATTTTCTTTTTCTTTTGGAATTAAATTTTCATTTAAAGCTGGTTCTATTTTTTCTTCAGCTGATTTTTCTATTGCTGATTTTTCTATTGGTGTAATATTTAACAGTTCATTTTCCAAATTTGTTTCAGGTTCATTGGATTCACTTTCTTTTGCAAGTTCTGAGAGAATATTTTCACTAAAAAGTTCTTTTTCAAGTGATGTTGTTTCTGGCAAGCTTGTTTGGGCTGGTTTTTCTGATGATGTAGGAATAAGTTCGAAAACTTTAATATTTTCAACAGCCAATATTGGTTTTTCGCTTATTTCAAAATCTTTTGAAAGAATATTAATATTTTCATTTTTTAATGAACTGATATTAAGTTCAATTGGGGAGATTATATTGTTTAAAGTAGCTAAATCAGTGTTGAGGGAAGTTAAAAGTTCTTTATCAATACCGATAAGTTTATTGTTTTGAAAAATCAAAATCATTTTATTTCCTTTTCTCTTAACTCTTTATAAATTTTTTCGTATTTTAATTTATCATTTTCACTAACAGGTTTTCTTGCGCTTATATATCCGATTTTAATTCCTTCATCATTATAAATAGGTTCTATAAAAGTTTCTACCCAATAATATTTGCCATCTTTTCTTAAATTTTTAACAAAACCTCTCCATTTTTCATTTTTTTCCAATGTATTCCACATTTCTTTAAATACTGATTTTGGCATATCAGGGTGTCTTATAATATTGTGAGGTTTACCGATGAGTTCTTCTTTTGAATATCCTGCAAGCTTGCAAAATGCAGAATTTACATAAGTAATAATTCCTTTTAAATCTGTTTTGCTGATTATGGGTCTATTTAATACACCCACATCTTCAAAATTCACTTCTTCATCAATGGGAGTAGGCTTATTCATTTTTGCCCTTTAATTTTTAAATAATATTTTTTGCTATTTTATCCAAATTTTTGTAAAATGCAAATAAAAAAAAGGAAAAAAATGAAAATTTTATTAATAAAAGATGTAAAAGGTCTTGGAAAAGCAGGTGAAATTAAAAATGTAAAAGACGGATATGCCAGAAATTTTCTTATTCCAAAAGGCTTTGCAAAAGCTGCAACTCCTGATGTGATTAAAGAGTGGGAAAAAGAAGAAGCCAAAAGAAAAGCCGAATTGGAAAAGGAGCTTAAAGAAATTAATGAAATAAAAACCAAATTAGAAAATGAAACGCTTATTATCAAACATAAATTAGGAGCCAATGGTCAATTAATAGGTTCGGTTACAAATAAAGAAATAGCTGAAGTTTTAAAAGAAAAAGGATTTGATATTGATAAAAAAAACATAGAGCATAAAACGATCAAAGCCCCGGGAATATACAATATAGATGTAAAACTTGGGCATTCTATACATGCAAGAATAAATTTAACAGTTGAAGGAGAGTAATGTCAAATATACATTTGGAAGCAACCACAATATTAGGATATAAAAAAAATGGTGTTGCTGTAATAGGGGGAGATGGTCAAGTTACATTTGGTAATTCAGTGTTAAAAGGAAATGCAAAAAAGGTAAGAACTCTTTATAATGGGAAGGTGCTCTCCGGGTTTGCTGGTAGCACTGCAGACGCTTTTATACTTTTTGATATGTTTGAAAAACATCTTCAAAATAGAAAAGGGGATTTATTAAAGGCAGTTGTTGATTTTGCAAAAGAATGGAGAAAGGATAAATATTTAAGAAGACTTGAAGCTATGATGATTGTTTTAAATACAAAGCATATTTTTATACTTTCTGGTAATGGCGATGTGGTTGAACCAGAGGACGGAAAACTTGCAGCGATTGGAAGCGGGGGAAATTTTGCCCTTGCTGCTGCTAGAGCTTTGGATAAATTTGCAGATATGCCTGCTGAGGATTTGGTAAAAGAATCATTAAAAATAGCAGGAGAGCTTTGTATTTATACAAATACAAATATAACACTTTTAAGTTTAAAGGATTAAAATGAATATGACTCCAAAAGAGATAGTTGCATATTTAAATGAATATGTAGTAGGGCAAAAAGATGCTAAAAAAACCATAGCTATAGCTCTAAGGAATAGATATAGAAGAATACGACTTCCAAAAGAATGGCAAGATGATATTTTGCCGAAAAATATATTGATGATAGGTCCAACAGGAGTTGGAAAAACCGAAATAGCAAGAAGAATGGCAAAAATGATGAAAGTGCCGTTTGTTAAAGTTGAAGCTAGTAAATATACAGAGGTTGGATTTGTAGGAAGAGATGTTGAGAGTATGATTAGGGATTTGGTTAACAATTCGTTTTCTTTGGTAAGAAAAGAGATGCAAGAAGCATCAAAAGAAAAAATAGAAGAAGAAGTTATTAATGAAATAACAAGAAAACTTTTGCCACCGCTTCCTAAAAACGCTCCTGAAATTAAACAACAAGAATATAATCATACATTTGAAAAAATGAAAGATAGAGTAAAAAAAGGAGAAGTTGATCATTTAAAAATAACGGTTGAAGTTGATGAAAATGCCGATTTGGGCGATAATTTGCCGCCTGAAATGATAAAAGCACAAGAATCAATAGTAAAAATAATAGGAATTTTTAATAAAAACAAAGAAAAAAAAGAAGTAACAGTTAAAGAAGCCAAAGAAATTTTGAAAAATCAAATGGTAGATAAAATTATAAATAAAGACGAGCTTAAAAAAGAAGCGTTAAAAAGAGCGGAAAACGGAATTATTTTTATAGATGAAATTGATAAAATCGCTGCAACCGGAAATACAAGACAAGATCCCAGCAAAGAAGGTGTTCAAAGAGATTTGTTGCCAATTGTAGAAGGCAGCACTGTTAATACAAAATACGGATATATAAATACAGATCATATTTTATTTATTGCTGCCGGAGCGTTTCATGTTAGCAAACCAAGTGATTTGATACCTGAACTTCAGGGAAGGTTTCCTTTACGAGTTGAGCTTTCAAGCCTTGATGAAGATGCTCTTTATAAAATCCTTACTAAACCTAAACACTCTTTGATTAAACAATATCAAAAATTATTGGAAGTAGAGGATGTGGAACTGGTTTTTGAAGAAGAAGCCCTAAGAGAAATTGCAAAATATGCTTTTCTTGCAAATGAAAAAACAGAAGATATAGGAGCTAGAAGACTTCATACCATTATTGAAAAAGTATTGGAAGATATTAATTTTAATGCAGATGAATATAAAAATGAAAAATTTATTGTTTCAAAAGCTTATGTTAAAGAAAAATTGGACGATATAGTAGAAAATGAGGAAATAACAAAATACATTTTATAATGGAAAATGGAAAATGAAAAATGAAAAATCAAAACATATAAAAAGTGGATTTGTTGGAATTTTGGGAAAACCAAATGCTGGTAAATCTACACTACTTAATTGGTTGTTGGGTGAAAAAATTGCGCTTGTTTCAAGCAAGGCAAATGCAAGCAGAAAAAGGGTAAACGCTATAGTAATGCATAAAAATAATCAAATAATTTTGCTTGATACCCCAGGCCTTCATGAAAAAGAGAAATTATTAAATAAATTTATGTTAAAAGAAGCTTTAAAAGCTTTGGGAGATAGTGATTTGGTGTTATTTCTTGCTGATGTAAGAGATGATTTAGAAGGTTATAAATGGTTTTTGCAATTAAATGAAAAAAATATTCCTCATATAATAGTTTTGACAAAAATAGATCTTGTATCGAATGAAAAAATCAAAGAAAAAAAAGATGAATATATAGATTTAAAAAAAGCATTGGATATTGTTCCCGTAAGTGCTATAAAAGGCATAGGTAGAGAGGAATTACTGGATACAATTGTAAAATATTTGCCTGAACATCCATATTATTATGACCCTGAAATTATTTCAACAGAGCATATAAGGGATATTTATAAAGAATTAATAAGAGAAGCTCTTTTTGAAAAGTTGGGTGATGAGCTTCCTTATGAAACAGATGTTTTAATTGAGAAAATAGAAGAATTTGACAAATTAGATAAGGTTTATGCTAAAATTGTAGTTGAAAGAGCTTCTCAAAAAGGGATGATTATTGGTAAAAATGGTAAAAAAATTAAAGAAATAGGTATGTATGCAAGGAATTTACTTGAAAATTTTGCTGATAAAAAAATTTATCTTGAATTGTATGTGAAAGTTATTCCAAAATGGAGTAAAAATAAAAACGTGCTCAATGATCTTGGGTATGAGATAGAGAAAGTAGGAAAATGAAAAGATTAGATTTCAATTCATTTTTTTCAAGATTTAAAATAAAAAAATACAATTATGATGTAAATAGAATTATAGGTGTCAAAAATAATCAAAAATATATTTTGCTAGCTGATAAAAAATTAATAAGAATATATCGTGGAAAGTTAAAATCCACACCTCTTTTGTGTAGTTATGTTCCTATAGAAAATGCTATATTTTATAATTTTAGTATTGAAAAAAATGTAATTGAAAAAATTGATTTGGATAGTTTTATAGAAACTAAAGTATATGAAGAAGCTGGTCTTTTGGAAACAGAGGAGTATGTAATTAAGTATAAAATTATCGATAAACTTAATGATGATAAAAAAGTCATTATACAATGTGTTATTGTTCCTGTAAGTTTTATTAATAAATATTATCAGTCTATATTAAAAGAAACCGATTATATTGATTATCTTTCATTCCCGGCGTTTGCTTATAAATCTCTTTATAACGAAAATATTCTAAAAAAAGGAAATGACTTATTTGTGGTTATTTTATATGATAAAATATTTTTGACCTTTTATTCTGAGGGTGAGCTTATTTCAATAATAACAATTACAGGGGGACTTAATAAAATTTATGAAAATTTACAAAATTTAAAAATTGCAAATTTTGATAAAAATCTTTTTAAAAAATTAATAACTAAAAAAGGTTTAGATATTGCAAAATATTCAACAAACGAAGTTCCTGTTCTAATAAAAATTGAAGAAGAAATGCAAAATAGAGTTAAACTAATTCAAGAACAGATAGGAAATATAATAGAAAATTATGATATTGAAGATATAGATAGAATTTTCATAACGTCTGAATATGGAGAAATACCTGGTATTAATCTTTTCTTTGAAAAATATTTGGAAAAAAATTCTTTGGGATTTGAATTTTATAAAGAGTATAATTTAGATAGACTTCCAGTTGATCCTTTTTTATTTTTGGCAATGCTTGAAACTTATTATGCGTATCATGAAAATGATATGACATATAATTATTCTTTATTTTTAAGAAAACCTACATTTTTTTATAGACCTTCGGGAATGCTTATAAGTTCTGCGGTGATGCTTGTTTTAATTTTAAGTATTTTTCCAGTTTATTTATATACAAAAGGTGAAATATTAAGTTTAAAAACAAAAAAAATTAATAATAATTTACACCGTTTAAATGCTCAAAAAATAGTTTTGTTAAAAGATATTAATAATTTAAAAAAGACTTTAGATGTTATACAAAAACAGATTGGTGTTTTTGAAAAAAATATAAAAAATTCACAAAAAATAATCAAAAGTTTATATGAGTTTAAGTATGCCTATATTCCTAAATCAAAAGAAATTGTAGATATTACCTTGCTGATGAATAAATATAAAATATATTTAGACAAACTGAATTATAAAAATAGTGAGTTTAGTTTAAATATATATACTTATAATGACAAAAATCTAGGTAAATTTGTTGATGCTTTAGTTCAAAACGGATTTGATGCTTCTTTTGACAAAGTAAATGAAAAAAAAGATAAATATTATACCGTTATTAGGATAAAAGAATGAAAGTATTAAAAAATATTGATAATTATTTTTATACACATACCACAAAAGATTTGATATATGCAATTATTGGAATTGCTGTTTTAATTACGTTTATATTTATTTATTTTTTATATCCTGATGCCAAACGTTTTGAGAAAGTTAAAGAAAAATCTTATAATAATTTATATCAAAAGCTTAACCAAACAAAAGTGCAATTGATGGTTTTTAAAGCGAGGAAAATTAGATTAAATAACAATTTGAAAATTTCAAGAACTAAATTAATTAATTTAAAAAAACAAGAATCCTTTTATGAAGAGCTTACAGATTTGCTTGATTTTACAAGATTTAATAAACAAAAATGGGCTAATTATGTAAAAAATCTGATTTTAGATGCAAAAAATGAAGGTATGAAAGTAAAATTGATTGAAAATAAAATTTATGATGAAGATGTAAATAATACAAAATTAAAGAATTTACCTGAAAGATTAATTGTTAAAAAAATGAGCATAGGTATTGAATTAAATGGAAATTATAAAAATTTCATACATTATATATATAAATATGAAAATTTGAAAGATCTATTAAGAATTGGAGCAATCAAAATTAA
>CAZIBT010000042.1:0-7020 GCA_964537435.1 uncultured Nautiliales bacterium
ATATGTTTTAAAAGCAAATTTAGAAATTTTTCTTCTTCTTTTATAAGTTTATCTTCCATATAAATATTAATTTCACCCATTTTTTTGTTTTTTTCATTATAAAGAGGTTTTTTTATTAGATAAAATTCTTCTTCATTTTCATTTGTTTTAAATTCATCATATTCAAAACATATTTTGTCATTTGTTAATGTCGATTTCCCACATATTTCAATTTTTTTCAGTTTTTTAAGAACTTGTTTTATATAAAAAAAAAGATTTTTCAAAACAATATCAAACTTGGAATTTGAGATAATATCGTTTATAAAATGTTTACACACTTCTTCCGTAGTCATTAAAATTTTAATATCGCTTACTTTTTCATCCATAAGATAAAGTCCGCATTCTAAATTTTTTAATTTTTGCATTAAAGGATTTATAAATTCCTTTTTAATGATACTTCCGTGTTGAGGAGCAATTATTTCGGGATTTTTATCTTTTATACGATCTAAAGCATTTTCTAAAACCGTTTTGCAGGGAATATAATGTTCATGAAAAAGTTTTGCATATCCAAAATACTCCTCAGCACTTTTTGCAAACAGCTCAAATTCAGGCATTAATGCCCCGAATAAATCACTTGAGAATAAAACGCCACTTTTTTTATCATAAGAACAAAATGCTCCTGGGAAATGTGCATAAGGAGTAAAAACAAATTCAAGCTCTCTATCACCCGCTTTTAATTTCCAATCGTTTTTATCCACAAGATAAAAAGGTGTTTTCCATTGATAATGTTTAAGAAGCATTTCGCTTCTCCAATGTGTTACGATATATCTCTCGCCTTGCGGAAATAATTTTTCAAGAATAGAATAACATCCGATTATATCTGGATCTTGATGATGCATAATTATATATTTAATATCCCTAAGAGACACAACCGAAGTAATTTTTTCAAGCACAACAGGAAAAGTTATCATACTTCCAGGATCAATCAAAATAGATTCATCCCCATTTTTTATCAAATAAACATTACACTGAAACGGATCATCAGGAATAATATACCCTACCCAAAAAACATCAGGAGCTATTTCAATAGCCTTCGAATAATCCATATTTTACCTTTAATAAATGTTGAATTATGCATTAAAAAAAAGCATAATTCAACATTTAACTAACCCCAAAAAGGGGAATAAATTTATGGTTTAACTAATTCAACAAATTGTGTTTTACCATTTACGATTTTTTCTATAACAGCTGGTTTGTCAATCGGTGTTCCTGTTTTAGGATCTATTGTGAGATATCCTGTAACAGCCTCAAGATGTTTTGTATGTCTAATTGCATTTGCCATACATTGTTTCAAACTACTCAAAGTTTTGTTTGCAGGAGTATCGCATTCTTTTGCTGCATTATAAATTACAAGATAAGCATCTGCACCTGTTGCTGCAAATGCACTAGGTGCTCTATGATATTTTGCTTTAAATGCTTTAATAAATTTAGCTGAAAGTGGAGTTGGAGCTTTTACTGCATCAAAATGGTCAGTATACATTACACCATTTGCCGCATTTCCGGCTAATTTTTTAAGAAGACCTGGATCCGCTATTCCGTCTCCCCCCATTACAGGCGCTTTTACTCCGGCAGCTCTGAGTTGTCTTAAAAACAATCCTTCCTCAGGAGCATATATCGGAGTATATACAAATTTAGGATGCAATCTTTTAATTTGAGCAACTTGTGCATTAAAGTCTTTATCTCCCGTATTTATAAAAAGAAGTTTTAAAATTTTTCCTCCGCCTTTTTTATAGGCTTTTTCAAATGCTTTTGCAAGACCAACTGAATAATCTTGTTTCATATCAAAAACAACAACAGCATTATTTAAACCGTGTTTAAGAGCATATGTTGCAGCAACTTTTCCTTGAAAAGGATCTGTAAAACAAGTTCTGCTTACATAAAATGTTCCCATTGTAACTCTTGGATTTGTTGCAATTTGGGTAACAGTAGGTGTTTTTGTGCTGTCTGCAAATCTTTTGATAGCAAGGGACATTGAACTTGCCAAAGGTCCTTCAACAGCCGCTACTTTATTATCTGATACAAGTCTTTTATAACCGTTTACTGTTTGTATTTTGTCAAATTGATTATCGACTACAACCAATTTGATTTTATCTCCGTTTGGAAGCGTGGAATATTTTGAATGAATTAAATTAATCCCATCAAGCGTCTTTTGCCCGAATGATGCAATCGGACCTGTCAGAGGTTGAAGAACACCGATCTTTATCTCTTTCGCCATCAATGTTGAAGCTACCAAAGCACTTAATCCTAAAATCACCAACTTTTTCATTTAATCTCCTTTTATGTTAAAATTGTAACATTCATATTATACCAAAAATAACAATTTGACAACAAAGGATTTTAATGATTGATTTAAAACTTCTTGAGAAAGATTTTGAAAATACAGTTAAAAAACTAAAAAGAAAAAAAATTGATGAAAAAACATTGGAAGAAATTAAAAATTTGTTTGAAACTAAAAAAAACATCAAAAAAGAACTCGAATTTTTCCAAAACAAAAGAAATACACTCTCTAAACAAATAGGTTTTTTAATGAAAGAAGGCAAAAAAGAAGAAGCCGAAAAATTAAAAAACAAAGTTACCTCTTTAAAAAAAGAGATGGAAAAAATAGAAAGCAAATTAAAAGAAATTGAAAACAACCTTTATTCAAAAGCTCTTAACATCCCAAATATTCCTGATGAAGATGTTCCAGTGGGAGATGATGAAAATGATAATGTAGAGATTAAAAGAGTGGGCGAAATTCCAAAATTTGATTTTGAAATAAAAAGTCATGATGAACTGGGAGAAAAGCTAAATTGGCTTGATTTTAAAAGAGGAGTAAAACTTGCAAAAAGCCGCTTTACCGTTTTAAAAAAAGAAGCGGCAAAATTAGAGAGAGCTTTAATTAATTTCTTTTTGGATCATAATAAAGAGTGGGGATTTGAAGAAGTTTATGTTCCTTTTATTGTTAATGAGGAAACAATGACTGGCACAGGACAGCTTCCAAAATTTAAAGAGGATTTGTTTAAAATAGAAAATGAAGATTTATATTTAATTCCAACAGCTGAAGTTCCTTTAACCAATCTTTTCAGAAATGAAATTATAGAAAATTTGGATAAACCTATAAAATTAACCGCTTATACCCCTTGTTTTAGAAAAGAGGCTGGAAGTTATGGTAAAGATACAAAAGGAATAATCAGGCAGCATCAATTTGACAAAGTGGAACTTGTAGCAATTACAAAGCCCAAAGAGAGCGATAAAATGTTTGAAGAAATGGTTGAGTGTGCAAGTTCTGCTCTTGAAAAGCTGGAACTTCCGTTTAGACAAGTAATGCTTTGCACAGGCGACCTTGGATTTAGCGCCGCCAAAACAATAGATTTGGAAGTTTGGATACCTTCCCAAAATCGATATAGAGAAATTAGTTCAATTTCAAATACACGTGATTTTCAAGCCAGAAGAGCAAAAATAAGATATAAAGAAGGTAAAAAAAACAAACTTGTTCATACTTTAAACGGTAGCTCTTTAGCAGTAGGGAGAACACTTGTCGCTATAATGGAAAATTATCAAACAAAAGAAGGTAAAATAAAAATTCCAAAAATTTTAGAAAAATATTTATAAGGTGAAAATTGGCTGAAGAAAATGTCATAATCATTGAAGAAGAGAAAAAAAGCAATAAAAAAATATATATAATCATCGCTCTTTTACTAGTGGTAGTGATTATGCTTTTACTGCTTTTACTTGTAATTGTTATAAAAAAGAAAAAAGAAAATGTTCAAATTCCAAATGTAAATAAAATTGTCCAAAAACTTGAGAAAAAACCAATACCAAAAGACAAATTGAAAATTTTGATTAAAAAAGCGGATATTTTATATAAAACCGGTAAAAAACAAGAAGCTTTGAATTTGCTTGAAAAAATTTCAAATTTTTCGCAAGCACTTTCATTATATAATTTAGGTGTAATAGAACTTAAAGAAAAACATTACAAAAAAGCGCTAAATTATTTTCAAAAAGCTATTCAAAACAACAATTCAAAAGCGCTAAGCGCTATAAACGCTACATATGCAGCATTTATGCTTAAAGACAAAAAACTTTTTAATTATTATAAAAACCTTGCTTATCTATATCTGCCAACCCTTGCTAAAAATAAAAATTATCCTTATTATTATGCACTTGTGATGTATTATAATGGTTATGAATATGAAGCAATCCCAGCTCTTAAACATCCAACCGATTATGATAATTCAAAACTTTTAGGGGCTATTTACGAATATTTTGATGATCCCTTACATGCTCAAAATTATGAAAATAATCCTTTTTACAAAGGTTTGGAATATGCCCAAAGCGGAGAATACACTTTGGCAAAAGAGTATCTTTCAAAATCAGATTTGCCAAAAGCTGAGTTTGCATTAAGTCTAGTGGAACTTAAATTAAATGAATACAAAAGCGCAGCCATTATTTTAAAAAAATATAAAAACAATAATATCTATCCCATTTATACATTTTTAAAACCTTCTTTATTTGATGTAAAAACAGCCCAAAAAGATTTTAAAAATACTTTTCTAAGCAAAAAAAGTGATTTTTATGATCTATTTTTTTATTATGCCCCTTATAAAGTTTTGAATATGAACCAAACTATAGAATTTTTGAAAAAAGGAATTTCTGGTATCCCGCTTGGCGCTATTGAAGAATCAAGCACCGCTCTTTCAAAAAGTGCGTTTTTCTCTAAATTAAACCTGCAAATTTCAAAAGCAATTAAACTGGCTCTAAATGGTCATATTTATCTTGCAAATAAAAAATTTAAAACACTTTATAAAAAAAGAAAAGATTCATATGTTATAAATTATAATCTTGCCCTTACAGATGCCCAGTTAGGAAATTACAAAGAGGCATATTTTCATTTTTTAAAAGCATATCATCTAAATCCTAATGATTTAACAAGCGGTATTTTGGCGCTTTTCGCAGGTGAAAAAGAAAATATCAAAAATCCTTATCTTGTGGCTTCCATCAAAGATGATTTAAGCGCCAATACAAAACTCCAAGCGGCAATGCTTAGCATATACACAAACAATACTGTTAAAATGGCCGCTTTTTTGGAAAATGAAAAAGATACAAATAAACCTCTTTGGCTAATAACATACTTGAGTATGAAGGCTATATTTAATAAAGATTGGACTTTTGAAACCGTAAAATTAAAAAATATATTTGATAAAGATTTGATAAGCCAAATTCTTTATTTTTATGCCCAAAACAAAAATTTACCTGTTAATAAAATAGCCCAAAAATTTCATACCTTTTTTTATACATTAATCCCCGATTTAAACGATTTTTTTTATGGAACCAAAATATCAAGAGATTATCTGTTTGAATTTGCAAGAATTTCCGGATTAATGCAAAAATTAAGAATAATATTAATTAAAAAAGCAAAAAACGAAACATTCGATATTATACCTGTATTAAAAAGACTTGCATTTGCCGATTTGTTTACAAAACATTTTGAGCAGAGCTATACAATTTATAATGATTTAATCAATAATAAAAATATTAGCGATCCTCAAACTCTTTATTACGGAGGTGTCGCCGCAATAGGAGCAGGTCATCATGCAAACGCCGTTGCATTAATGGAACTTGCAAAACTCAAAAATCCTTCCTTTTTCGAATCGCGTTACGCCCTTGGATTATTATGGCAAGAAGCAAATAATTTAAATGCCGCTTCAATTCAATATGCAAAAATACCGGATGGATTTGAAAGTAAATTTTTCGATTTTAATATTTTACCGCCTAAAAAATAAAAATTAATGGTTATTTAACTATTTATCATATATAATACAAATAAAAAAAGGATAGGGATGAAATTTTCATCAAAAGATTTTAATAATGGCTCAAACGGATTATATGAAAAATTAAATATTCATAACCACACTAATGCAATAGAAAATATAAACGAATTTGTAAAAAGAACATATCAGCTTTTAGCTGGAAGTTTGGTTGCGGGAGCTGTTGGAGCTTATGTAGGAATGGGATTTGTTCAAAATATGGTAAACCAAGTAACAGGAGGGCTTACTTTTACATACTGGGGGGCTGTAATTTTAGAATTTATTTTACTTTTTGGACTTTTTATAGCAAAAAACAAAACCCCTCTTAATTTAATACTACTTTTTGCATTTACTTTTATGAGCGGATTTACACTTGCACCTACACTTGCGTTTTATATAGCAGCCAATATGGGATATGTAATAGGTGAGGCTTTTGCCCTAACAGCAGTAGCTTTTGGCGGGCTTACAATTTTTGCAATGAATACTAAAAGGGATTTTACAACAATTGGCAAAATTCTTTTTATTACTTTAATCGTTTTGATAGTTGCAGGAATAATAAATATTTTTTGGCATCAACCTTTATTCCAATTAATTATTGCAAGCATTGGAGCAATTTTATTTAGTTTTTTTATTCTTTATGATACACAAAATATTATCAGAGGAAATGTATCCAATGAAATAGAAGCGGCAGTTGCTTTATATTTAGATTTTCTTAACCTTTTTATCTCTTTACTTCAAATTTTAGGTTTTTTAAATAATGAAGAGTGATCTTCCTCTTCGCACAATTGATGCAAATTTTAACCGTTACAAAGAAGGAATAAGAGTTGTTGAGGATATTTTAAGATATGAATTTAATTCCCCTCTTGCAAAAGAACTTAAAAAATTAAGACACATAAAACTTCCAAATTATGAAAAAATAATTCAAAAAAGAGATTCTTTAAACGATATTTTAAAAATATCTACAAAAGAGGAACAAACAAGAGAAACTCTAAAAGACATCATAATTGCAAATCTCAAAAGAGCCCAGGAGAGCGCAAGAGTTTTAGAAGAAATTTTCAAAATTACAGACAAAAGCTTATCCGAAAAATTCAAAAGTTCTAGATATTTTTTGTATAATATCGAAAAAGAAATTCTTAAAAACTTAAAGGGGATATAGCTCAGCTGGTAGAGCACTACGCTGGCAGCGTAGGGGTCA
>CAZIBT010000043.1:0-6960 GCA_964537435.1 uncultured Nautiliales bacterium
GCTAATTATGTTGCAAGTAAAGGTGGAATTATTGCAATGACTAAAACATTTGCTCTTGAAGGGGCTGCAAGAAATATTAGATTTAATTCTGTAACTCCGGGATTTATCGATACCGATATGACAAAAAATTTACCTGAGAAGGTTAAAGAGGAAATATTGAATAAAATTCCTCTAAAAAGACTTGCTAATCCTAAAGAAGTGGCAAATGCGGTGGCTTTTCTTTTGAGCAATGAGGCAAGTTATATTACAGGTGAAACCTTAAAGGTAAATGGCGGAATGTATATGTGATTTGTAAATTAAATTAATTTTATGCTAAAATGCTAAAACAAAAAAACATAAGGAGTAATTCATGGCGTTATTTGATGAAGTAAAAGAGGTAATAGTTGAGCAGCTTAATGTAAGTCCAGATGAAGTAAAACCTGAAGCTAAATTTGTAGAAGACTTGGGAGCTGATAGTTTGGATGTAGTTGAAATGATTATGGCTCTTGAAGAAAAATTCGAAATTGAAATTCCTGATAGTGATGCTGAAAAAATCCAAACAGTTCAGGATGTAGTTGATTATATAGAAAAAGCAAAAGCTTAATTTTTCCCTTTTTGGGAAATTAAGTGAAAAATGTGAAGTGAAATATTTTTCATTTTGCATTTTTCATTTTTAATCAAATCAAAAGGAAATTAATGAGAGTTGTAATAACTGGTATAGGAATGATAAATGCAGTAGGATTAAATAAAGATGAGAGTTTCAATAATATAATTGCCGGTAAAACAGGCATTGGAAGGATTACTCATTTTGACCCAGAAGGATTTGCCTCTCAGATCGCAGGAGAAGTTAAAGGATTTGATCCTAAAACTATTATAAATCCAAAAGAAGTAAAAAAAGCCGATAGATTTATTCAATTTGGTCTTGCTGCTGCAAAAGAGGCGATGGAAGATAGCGGACTTGATGAATATGATTCAAATAGATTTGGAATTAGTGCTGCAAGTGGGATAGGGGGACTTCCTGTTATAGAAAAAGCCAGCGTTATTGTAGAAACAAGAGGTCCTAGAAGGATTTCTCCTTTTTTTATTCCAAGTGCATTAGTTAATATGCTTGGAGGTTTTGTTTCTATTGAATATAAATTAAAAGGGCCTAATTTAGCAAGTGTAACGGCTTGTGCAGCCGGAACTCATGCAATAAATGAAGCTTACAAAACCATAAAAGCCGGTATGGCAGATAAAATGATGGTAGTTGCAGGAGAAGCTTGTATATGTCCTGTGGGAGTTGGCGGATTTTCTGCTATGAAAGCTCTTTCAACTAGAAATGACGAACCGCAAAAAGCCAGCAGACCTTTTGATGCAAAAAGAGATGGTTTTATTATGGGAGAAGGCGGTGCTTGTTTGATTCTTGAAAAATATGAAGATGCAATTAGTAGAGGTGCTAAAATATATGGTGAAATTATAGGAATAGGTGAGAGCGGGGATGCTAACCATATTACAACTCCAGCACCCGGGGGAGAAGGTGCTCTTAGAGCTATGAAAATGGCTTATGAAATGGCAGGAAAACCTAAAATTGATTATATAAATGCTCATGGAACATCAACTAAATATAATGACCTTTATGAAACAATGGCTATAAAAGCGCTTTTTGGCTCAAAAGAAAATTGCCCTCCTGTTAGTTCAACAAAAGGTGCAACCGGGCATTGTTTGGGAGCGGCTGGGACAATTGAAGCTGTAATAACTTTAATGGCAATGCAAAAAAACATTTTACCTCCTACAATTAATTATGAAGAACCTGATCCTGAATGTGATTTGGATTATGTTCCAAATGAAGCAAGAGAGGCTGAAATAAACGTAGCAATGAGTAATTCATTTGGATTTGGAGGAACAAACGGGGTTGTTATATTTAAAAAAGTAAAATAAAGGCTTATTTTGGCAATACTTGATTTTGAAAAAAAAATAGAGGAAATTAAAGAACAAATTGACCTTGCAAAAATCAAGGGCGATACTCACGCCGTTGATACTTTGCAAAAAGAGCTTAATAAAGAAATAGAAAAAACCTTTAAAAATTTATCTCCTTATCAAAAACTCCTGCTTGCCCGTCATCCTGATAGACCTCACGCAATTGATATAATTGGGAGAATAATGGATGAAAAATATGAAATTCATGGAGATAGGAGCTTTAGAGACGATTCGGCTATAATATGCTATATAGGGATGATTGATAATGAAAAATGTATAGTAATAGGTGAAGAAAAAGGCAGAAATACAAAAGAGAAAATAAAAAGAAACTTTGGAATGCCTCATCCTGAGGGTTATAGGAAAGCTTTAAGAGCAGCTAAATTAGCCGAAAAATTTGATTTACCTATTCTTTTTTTGGTAGATACTCCAGGGGCATATCCCGGAATTGGGGCTGAAGAGAGAGGCCAAAGCGAAGCAATAGCAAAAAATTTGTTTGAGCTTTCAAGAATAAAAACTCCTACAATCAGTATAGTTATTGGAGAAGGCGGAAGTGGAGGTGCTCTTGCAATAGGTGTGGCAGATAAGTTCGCAATGCTTAAATATTCGGTTTTTAGTGTAATATCACCTGAGGGGTGTGCAAGTATTTTATGGGGTGATAATACAAAAGCAGAGATAGCTACAAAAGCGCTGAAAATTTCTGCTGAAGAGCTTAAAAAACTGGGGTTAATTGATGATATTATAGATGAACCTATTGAAGGAGCTCATAGAAATTATGAAAAAACCGCTGAAAATATAAAGGACTATTTTTTAAAAAATATAAAAGAACTAAAAGCGCTCGATAAAACTTCTCTACTACAAAAAAGATTTGAAAAATACCTCAACTACGGCTCTTTCGAAGAAAAATAATTTTTTCTTTTATATAATAATAAGTGTCAGATATAAATCATAACATTAAATAAAAAATATTAATTTACTTGACAAAAAGAGACTAAAATTATATAATTATAAAAAATTTAAATTAAAGGAGAGAGAAATGGCAAGAGTTGTAGGATTTAAAAAACTAGAAGCAGTATTTAGAAAAGCCGCAGGAATTGATCTGGATAAATCAAAAGCTGATAAAATTATAGATATAGTTGAAAAAAAGTTTCATGATTTATTATTAGTAGCTGTTGAAAAAGCAGGATATAATGGGAGAGATATTATTATGGAATCTGATATGCCTCTAACTAAAGGTTTTGAAGAATCAATTAGAGAATTCAAAAAACTTGAAGAAGAAGTTGATATTCAAGATATATTGGCATTTTTAGAAAAAATTCCGCCTTTAAAATATCCAATTTCAGCAGAGCTTGAAGCTAAGCTTCCTGAATATATTGGTGCTTTAATGCTTATTATTGCAAGAGTATTGAAAGAAATAGGAGCTGATAGAAGACCTTCAAGCGAAGATATTAAAAAAACTGAGAAAATTTTAGATTTAACTTTATAATTATTTTCTCCCCATTGGGAGCAAAGGAATTTAATGAAAAAGATAGGATTTTTAGAAGCTTTTAGCATAGGTGTAGGCGGTATGGTGGGTGGGGGGATTTTTGCCGTTTTGGGACTTACAATAGAGTTGGCAAAAGGAGCTGCTCCGATTTCTTTTGCAATAGCTGGATTAATTGCACTTATTACTGCTTATTCTTATGCTAAACTCTCTATCCGTTACCCAAGCGAGGGAGGAACGATAGAATTTATCGTCCGAGCATTTGGCAATAATCTTTTCTC
Source organism: uncultured Nautiliales bacterium (assembly GCA_964537435.1). Taxonomy (GTDB): domain Bacteria; phylum Campylobacterota; class Campylobacteria; order Campylobacterales; family Nautiliaceae; genus JALTBU01. Next base: position 3,697 of record CAZIBT010000043.1, read on the forward strand.
AAGTTCCATTAATAATTTGCTTTTAATGAGTTATGTAGTAATGTTGAGTTTATATGCTTTTGCGTTTGGAAGTTATGGAAGTGCTTTAATAACAGGAAAAGATATAATATGGCTTCATAAATTTTTAGCAGCAGGTGTAATTTTGTTTTTTGTATTTATAAATCTGTTCGGTGCATATTTGACAGGAAAAACAGAAGATATTATGGTTTTTATTAAAGTTGCGATTTTATTATTTTTTATCGTTATAGGATTAAAAACTTTTCATTCAGAACAACTTAAACCTCAGTATTGGACATCTCCTCTTTCTTTTATAACAGGGGGGCTTATTATTTTTTTGGCATATGAAGGGTTTGAACTTATTGCAAATGCCGCAAAAGATGTTAAAAGTCCATCTATTCTTCCAAAAGCTTTTTATTCAAGTGTTATTTTTGTAATTTTTCTTTATGTAACTATTGCAATAGTAACGCTTGGAAATGTAAGTTTTGAGGTAGCAAAAAGAGCAAGTGATTATGTTTTGGCTATTGCAGCTAAACCATCTCTTGGGGAATTTGGATTTATTTTAATAGGTATTGCAGCACTTTTATCAACTGCAAGTGCAATAAACGCTACTATTTATGGAGCAGGGAGGGTTGGATATCTTGTTGCAAAACTAGGAGAAATTCCAAGGAGTTTTGAAGAAAAAATAAAAAACGGATATGAAGGAATGATAATAATAGGGCTTTTAGGAGTTATATTTGCTATTAGTTTTAATGTGGAAAATATTTCAGTTGCCGGAAGTCTTGGATTTTTAATTGTTTTTTCTCTTGTAAATCTTGCTAATTTTAGACTATATAAAGAGACAAATTCAAATAGAATTATTCCACTATTTGGATTTTTGTTAACTTCAATTTCTGCAGTTATTTTAGTTGGGTATAATTTTGTTCATAATCCTACAAATTTAGCAAATGCGGCTATTGTAATTTTAGGTGTAGTTATGTTTACTTATCTTTACAAAAAACTTGAAAATCATACTTTAAAAAGATATCTTGATAAAGATTTAGAAGAAAGAGAAACATCAAATCAATTATGAGAGGATTAATCCTCCCATTTGCCAAATCCCCTTTCATATCCAAAACCTCTGCCAAAGCCTCTACCTCTTCCACAGCCATGGCCTCTACCATAGCCAAATCTTCTACCAAATCCCATACCTCTGCCATATCCTCTTGAATAACCAAATCCTCTACCAAAACCTCTTTTATATCCATATACATCTTCATCAAATTTTGTAATTTCTCTCATATTTCCCTCCTTTAATTGATTTAGAACCTCTTCAATATCTTTTTTATCTGTCTCAATTGCTCTTATTCCTTCAAGTTCTAAATTTCTAATCATTCCTTCACCAAAATCTCTACTTACAAGCACATCTACTCCAGCTTCTGCTAAAAGAGGCGGTATTACTCTACCTGTCCCAAGTCCTCTATGACCTTCTTCAGTGTTTTTTAAATCAATTCTTTCTTCTTGAATTTTTTTCATAATAGGATTTTCAATATAAAATCTTTCATTTGTATCAGTATCTACAATTAAAAATCCTTTTGCAAGTCCGATATGGCTTGCTATAGTTTGTTGATTGTTAGTTGGAAATGCTATTTTCATTTTCTCCTCCTTAAAAGTTTTGAATTTCTAATCCTTTACCTAAAATAAGAGCATTTGCAATTTTTTTTCTAGCATTATTTAAAATTCTGCTAAAAGTTGGACGTGATACTTCCATTTCATTTGCCGCATCTTCTTGATAAAGACCTTCAAAATCTGCAAGTCTTATTGCTTCAATCTCATCTTTTGTAAGTAGCTCATATTCTAATCTGTGTCCCGGTGTTCCACAAGGTTTAAAACAATTGTGTTGAAATTTACCTCTAATTCTTCGTCTGACTCTTCTTGGCATGTTTCTCCTTTGAACATATGTTCAATGAAATTATACAACTTTTATGAACATATGTCAAGAAAAATGTGTTATAATTTTATTAAAAAAGGTTAAAATGGCACTAGCATTTCTTCTATTTTTTATTACTCTTTTTTTAATTCTTTATAAACCAAAATATATGGGATACAGTGCTGTTTTTATGGCTATTGTAGCTGTTGTTTTAAAAACAGTTTCATTAAGAGATGTAATAGAAGTTATAGATATTGTATGGGATGCTACACTTACGTTTATAGGTATTATAATTTTCTCTTTAATATTAGATGAAATAGGATTTTTTAATTGGGCTGCTATAAAAATAGCAAAATTCTCTCGCGGAAACGGATATTGGATGTTTATAAATTCAATGCTTTTAGGTAGCGTTATTTCTGCTTTTTTTGCAAATGATACGGCTGCTTTAATATTAACTCCGATTTTACTTTCCAAAATGAAAATGCTAAAACTTAATACAAAAACGTTGCTTGCTTTTATGTTTGCAGGTGGTTTTATAGCGGATAGCGCTTCATTGCCTTTTGTTTTTTCAAATCTTACTAATATAATAACAGCCGATTATTTTCATTTAGGATTTATTGAATATTTTCAAAAAATGATTTTGCCTTTTATAATAAGTGTGATTGTTTCTACTATGGTGCTTTTTTTGTTTTTCAAAAAAGAAATTCCACAAAAAATTGATATAAATTTATTACCTGAAGCCAAAAGCGTTATAAAAAATAAAAAACTTTTTATATTCAGCTGGTATTTTTTAACTTTTTTATTTTTAGGCTATATAATAGGGGATTTATATCATATTCCTGTTTGTTTTTTTGCATTAGGCGGTGCTATGGTATTTTTATTAATTTCTTGTTTGTCAAAAACTGTTTCGTTTACAAAAGTGCTTAAGAACGCTCCATGGCAGATTTTGTGGTTTAGTATAGGGCTTTATATAGTGGTGTTTTCTCTTAAAAATGCAGGGCTAACGGATTTTTTGCATATGTTAATAAAAAATTCGAATATATTGCAAGTAGGCTTTTTAAGTGGAATTTTAAGTGCTTTTTTAAACAATCTTCCTAGTGTAATGCTTATGGATATTGCCTTAAAGGGTCAGCATCATTTATTAGTATATGCAAATGTAATTGGAGCTAATATAGGGCCAAAGCTCACACCTTTTGGTTCTCTCTCAACTCTTCTTTGGCTTGATATTTTGAGAAAAAAGGGTATTAAAATAACTTTTTGGCAGTATATTAAATTTGGTATGATTATAACTCCTATTGTTTTATTTTTCACACTTTTAATTTTGGAGATAAAATGAAAAAAGTTTTGGTTTTATGCAC
>CAZIBT010000044.1:0-6903 GCA_964537435.1 uncultured Nautiliales bacterium
TATTATGATAATAAAAAAGAGTAAAAAAATATGAAAATCAGCCGTTAAAGGCTTCTACAGCTTTAAGCATCAGAAGTCCAGCTTCATTTACGCTATTTCTTCCCAAATATTTTGCTTCTCTTGCTGCAATGTAAGCTTTTTCAAAACGCTCTTTATTTAAACCTGAATTTTTAATGGCTTCTTTTAAATTTTCTGGTAAAATTCTAACCTTTTTCTCTTTTACATACATACTTCCACTCTTGGCAATAGCTTTTACTACTCTATAAATTGTCGGATTGATAGGTGCTCCAAAACCTTCTGGAACTCCGCTCATTGCCTCATCCATCATTTTTCCGTATTCTGTTTCAATAATATGCCCATCTGGCAATACCTCAATAAAACCTTTGGCTTCAAGTTTGTCAATTGCTTCATAAATTTTTCTTTTTTCCTCTTCATCGCCTTTTAAAATATCTTTACACCATATTCCTTTATCAGGTATCATTTTAAATATATCCATTTCATATTTTGTCATAAAAGGCAATTTTTGATGTGTTGATAATTCTTCATACATTAATCCAGACTTTGTAGGTTCGTATGTGCCAAGAATTCTCTCACGTCTAGCTTCTTCAACCCATTCTTTATTAGGAGCGCTGAAAAGTTTGTTTGATATGCTTAATGTTTTAATAGACCAACTATGAATTGCTCTTTTGTCATAATTTTGATCTTTTATTACTTTTTTGCCATCATCAGTTACAAAATATACAGCTTTACCTTTTTCATCAATTCCTTCTTCTATTAAACCGAAAGCTTCGAGCGAATAGAGATATTCTCTTAAATCAAAATTTTCTTCAAACCATTTTTTCTTATCTTCTATTTCATCATATTTTTTTGCAATTTCCTGTTTTTTCTTTGGCATTTCATCCAATTTTTTACCGTATTTTTCAATAAGCTTTTTATATTCTTTTATTTTTCTTTCGATTAATTCTGATTTGATCTCATCAAAAGTTGGTGTTTCTTCCGGATTTTCAGGCACTTTTTCATCCCAGATTTTTTGGATGGCTATAAGTGTTTCAATTTCCTCATCACTTATAGCAAATGTTTTTATAGGTTTTTCAATTTTGTCTTTGTATATTCTATATACTTCAAGGGCTTTTTCACCTGCTTTTGTTAATGTGTCAATATTTTTAATGTAACCTAAACTTTCAAGATTTGCAAGAGAATCAAGCTCAATTTCCTCACCATCAGCAACTTTTGCTATGTCTTCTAAAATAGATAAATCCAATACACTTCCTTCATTTGCCCAGCCTCCATATGTTAATGTTTCTTTTACAGCTTGACCTAATGAGGTAAATGTAAAATATTCACCACTTGGAATGGAATATGCAATAAGCCTCATAGCTTCTAAAAGATCTTTGTTATTTCCTTCAATAAGCAAATAATGTGCATTTGTTGGACCTGTAGGAGATTTTCTTATATATTCAGCCAAATTTGCATCTATTGCAAGTTCAGGCTCGATTATTTTATAAGCTTCATATAAATCAATAGCTTCTCTTGTTAATTCTCCATTTTTTGCAAATCCTCTCTTTTCAAGTTCAGTATAAGTTATATCAGTTGTTTTATTGTCATTTTTTATGCTGTATTCAATCATTGCAACTATTTCACTGCTGACCCATTTAAAATTTTCTTTCCAATCTTCAATATTTTCTATTTTATCCTTAATTCTTTTTAATACATCTGCTACTATACTTCCGCCATAGGTAAATTCTGCAATTGCTGGTATTGGAAATCTAATAATTCCGCTTAAATTCAATTCTTCTACAGCTTCGTTGTTTAAAGCTTCAGTTTTGATTGTTTTGCTATCGCTGTTTAATAATTCCAAAATTATCTTAGCAGCTTCTTTTTTAATTATCATTGCGTCCCTCCTAATTATTTTTTGTAATTATAACAATATATAAAAGTTTAGTCAAGAGGACTTAAAAAATTTATAAATAATCGATAAATTTTTTATAAAATATCTGACACTAATTATTGAAATATTAAAATAATTAAATGATAAAAAGAAAAAGAGTTTATTTTTCCGGTTTTTCCGGATTTACAACTTTTGCTATAATTATCGATACTCCGTATAACACAAGTAAAGGCACTGACATTGCAAGTTGTGAAAATAGATCGGGCGGAGTCAAAACAGCAGCTAATATAAAAATAACTACAATTGCATATCTTGAAAAATCAATTAAAGTTCTATCTGTTACCAAGCCTAATTTTGCAAGAAAATAAGTAACAACAGGCATTTCAAATGCTATTCCAAAACCAAGCATCAATTTACCAAAAAAGCTTACATATTCGCTCATTTTTGGCATTGCTGTAAATTGAGAGCCACCAAATGTTATTAAAACCTTAAAACCTATCGGGAATACAACATAATAAGCAAATGCCGCACCTAGCACAAACATAATTGTTCCCCAAAAAACAAATGGTAAAATGAGTTTTTTTTCGTTTTCATAAAGTCCGGGTGCTACAAAAGCCCATATTTGATAAAGAATAAAAGGCAATGAAAAGAAAAAACCTGCAAAAAGAGATATTTTTACCGCCGTAAAAAAAGGTTCTGCAAGTCCGGTAAAAATTATTTCACCGTGTTTTTCAAGTTTAAGTGCTTGAAGCAAAGGTTCGCTCATCCATGCAAATATATGTCTCCAAAAAACAAAAGCTATTACGAAAAATATGAAATAAATAACTACAATCTTAATTAGCCGGCTTCTAAGCTCGGCTATATGAGGTTTTAATTCTTCAAGCATTTATTTCTTTTTCTTTTGTGTTTGAAGTAGTGTTTTGTGTTGAAGTTTTTTCATCTAATTTTTCAGTAGGTTTGAGAGTGCTTTCTTCTTCACCTTCTTTTACTGCATCTTTGAAATTTTTGATACCTTTTCCAAGACCTTGGGCTAATTCAGGTATTTTTCTACCTCCGAAAAGTAATAATACAACTAATAAAATTACGATAATTTGCCATGTTCCAACTGCCATATGAAATCCTTTTTTGAGAATTGTAGCATATTTTGTTAAAATTGTATAAAAAAATGGAGAAAAAATGTATAAACTTGCGGTTTTTGATTTTGATTCAACTTTAATGGATGGGGAAACAATAGATTATCTGGCAGAACCAATGGGTTTAAAAGATAAGGTTGCAAGTATTACCGAAATGGCAATGAAAGGTGAGCTTGATTTTTTTGAAAGTTTAATTATGAGAGTTAAGCTTTTAGAGGGTCTTGAAGAAAAACAAGTAAATGAAATATGTCATAATCTCCCTTTTATGCCAGGAGCAGATGAAACAATAAAAGCCCTTAAAAAAGAAAATTATAAAGTTGTGGTTTTTAGCGGAGGATTTAAAAATGCAACTTCATATGCAAAGGAAATATTCAAATTTGATGCAGATTTTAGTAATGTTTTACATACAAAAAATGGTGTTTTAACAGGCCTTGTGGGTGGAGAGATGATGTTTTCCAATTCAAAAGGAGAAATGTTACAAAAACTTCAAGCCGTTTTGAATATAAATAAAAATAATACTCTGGTTGTGGGAGATGGCGCAAATGATTTGAGTATGTTTAAATATGCAGGTAAAAAAATTGCTTTTTGTGCTAAGGAAGTATTAAAAAAAGAGGCTGATTTTGTAATTGAGGAAAAAGATTTAACAAAGATTTTGGAATTTATATAAGGAGAAATGATGACAAGTATATGGGTGGATTATTTAGATAGGGAATTTTTGGATAATGAATTCAAAAAATTGGTAGAAAGTGGCTTAGTAAATGGATTAACAAGTAATCCTGCTATTTTTTCAAATGCACTTAAAAAAGATGTATATAAAGATGATTTAAAAAATTTAAAAGATAAAACTCCTAAGGAAAAATATGAAGAGATGGCAATAAAAGATATCCAAAAAGCTTGTGATATTTTAAAACCGTTATATGATGAAGGTAATGATGGTTTTGCAAGTATAGAGGTTGATCCAAGACTAATCAAAGATACAAAAGGAAGTATTGATGAAGCTTTGAGATTATATGATAGAATTGAAAGAGAAAATGTAATGATAAAAATCCCTGCAAACGAAGCTGGATTTAAAGCAATGGAGGAACTTGCAAAAAGAGGAATTAATATAAATGCAACTTTAGTTTTTTCTCCAAATCAAGCAATGAGAGCACTAGAAGCTATTAATAAAGGAAAAGTGGATGGGGTTATTTCAGTATTTGTAAGTAGGTTTGATAGAAAATTAAACCCAATTCTTTCTAAGAAGAATTTGGCAAAAGATAGGATTGGATTTTTTAACGCAATTAAAATTTATAATCAAATACAAAATGCAAGAATTCCAAATATAAGAACTCTTTTTGCATCAACAGGTGTTAAACAAGAATATTTGCCAAAAGATTATTATGTTCAAAATCTTTATTTACCAAATTCAGTTTTAACATTGCCTCTTGATGTAATAGAATCAATTAAAGATAAAGAATTACAGGAGAGTTTTCCGTTTCAAACCAAACATATTGATGCATTTTTTTCTTTTTTGGCTCCTGCTGGAATTTCTATGCAAAGTGTATATAAAGATCTCTTTGATGAAGGAGTTAAAGCATTTGAAAATGCATTTGAGAATATGTTAAATTCAATTTAAGGATTAAAATGGTCAAAGAAGAACTTAATAAATATTTAAAAGTTTTAATAAGCAAAGGTGGAAGTGATTTGCATATAAAAGCTGGTAATGGGATAAGAGCTAGAATAAATGGTGTTTTATATAAAATGGAATCTCCACATTTAACAAGGGAGAGTGTTATTAATCTTTTAAAAGAGCTTTTAAGAAGCAGATTTGAAGAGTTCGTTAAACATAAAAATATTGATTTTTCTTATAAGCTTGATGAAAATTATAGATTTAGAGCAAATGCTTTTTTCCAAATTGATGGTCCATCTGTTGTATTTAGGGCAATTCCTATTAAAATACCTACAATTGAAGAGCTTGGACTTCCAAATATTATTAAAAAAATAGCAAATGAAACAGAAAGAGGGCTTGTTTTGGTTACAGGTGTTACTGGTAGTGGTAAATCTACAACGCTTGCAGCAATGATTAATGAAATAAATCATAAAAAAGCAAAACATATAATTACAATAGAAGATCCTGTTGAATTTGTGCATAAAGACGATAAATGTTTGATTAACCAAAGAAATTTGGGTGAAGATATTATAAGCTTTGCAAGTGCGCTAAGGGCGGCTTTAAGAGAAGACCCGGACATTATTTTGGTTGGTGAAATGAGAGATAGGGAAACTATGGAATTGGCTATTCATGCTGCTGAAACGGGGCATTTGGTTTTTTCTACTTTGCATACTCTTGATGCCAAAGAAACATTAAATAGAATAATAGGTATATTTCCTCTTGATGAACAAAACAGAATAAGACTTGTTTTAGCTTCAATTTTAGAGGGTATTATATCTCAAAGGCTGGTTCCAAGTGTTGATGGTAAAAGAGTTGCAGCAATGGAAATTATGATTAAAACTTCAAGAATTAAAGAATTGATATTAAAAAATAAAGATACTGAAATAAAAGATGCGATTGAAGAGGGGAAAAAGGTATACGGAACACAAAGTTTTGATCAACATTTGGTTGATTTGGTATTGAGCGGAAAAGTATCTGAAGAAGTTGCAAAAGATTATGCTACAAGTAGAGATGATTTTATTTTAAGACTGAAAAAAGAGCAGATGAGAAGAGGTATGAAAGTAGAAAATAATGATGGAACAATTTCATTGAAAAATAGTTGAAATTTTTTCTAATTTGGTTATAATTTCAGTTCAATTAAAATTAAGGAGTAATTATGTTAGAAGGAATCATCAGAGAGAGTACCTCAAAAGCTACAACAAAAAAGCTTAGAAGGGATGGTTATCTGATTGCAAACATTTATGGTAAAAATCAAGAAAACATAAATGCTGCATTTAAAAAAAATGATTTTATTAAATATTTGAAAAATAAAGAGCACTTGATTTTTCCAGTAAAGCTTGGAGATAAAGAATTAAAAGTTGTTGTTCAAGAATATCAAAAAGATCCTGTAAAAAGTGATATTTTGCATGTTGATTTATTAATTGCGCAAGATGGTGTAAAACAATATTTTTATGTTCCTATAAAAATAAAAGGAACACCTAAAGGGCTTAAGAACAAAGGTGTTTTAATTTTTCATAGAAGAAGAATAAAAGTAAAAGCAGCTCCAGAAAATTTACCTGATTATTTTGAACTTAATGTAAGTGATTTGGATGTTGGAGATAATATTTTAATTAGAGATATTCAAATGCCTGATGGGGTTGAATGTTATCTAAATCCTTCAATTCCAGTTGTTGGTGTTATTAAGGCTAAATAATTTTTCTCCCTTACGGGAGAATGTAAAATGGAAAATGTAATATGGAAAATGTCAAATTAATTGTAGGTCTTGGAAATCCGGGCAGAGAATATGAAAAAAACAGACATAATGCAGGATTTTTAGCACTTGATTATCTAATTGATAAATTTAAAGCTTCCAAAATTTCTTCTAAATTCAAAGGTGAATTATTTAAAAAGGAAAATTATTTTTTTTTAAAACCTCTAACGTATATGAATTTGAGTGGAGAAAGTGTTTTATTAGTAAAAAATTTTTATAAATTAAATAATAATAATAATATTATAGTTATTCATGATGATATAGATTTGAAACTGGGTGCTTTGAGGTTTAAAAGGGGTGGTAGCAGTGGTGGACATAATGGATTGAAATCTATCGATAATTTAATAGGAAATGATTATTACAGAATTAGAATTGGCATAGGCAGACCTGAAAAAAAAGAGGATGTTATAAATTATGTATTAAGCAATTTTAGTGAAGAAGAATTAATATGTATTAAAAAAACTTTTGAAAACATTTATAAAGC
>CAZIBT010000045.1:0-6884 GCA_964537435.1 uncultured Nautiliales bacterium
ATATTATATACTTTTATATAAATTTTTATCCAATAGGTGGGGTTAAACAAACATTTTTATATAAAGGAAACTAATGAGAAATGAAATAAAAGTGGGGCTTTTTGTTTTGATAAGTCTTATTTCAATTTTATTTTTAACATTTGAAGTTAAATCGCTTGAAAATTTTAAGGAAAAAGGTTATGTTTTATATGCAATTGTAAATGATGCAAGTGGACTTGCTGAAAAATCTAGAGTTAAATTAAGAGGGGTGAAAATTGGTGTTATCAAATCTATGCAACTTACAAATAATGGTGTTAAACTTAAATTATTAATTAATAAAAATGTTAAAATACCAAAAGGTTCTATGGTTACCGTAGCGCAAGATAATGTTTTGGGAGGAAAATATCTTGAAATTATTCCTCCTAAGAAAATTACATCCTATTATTCTCCTAATGAGACTATTACCAAACATTTATCTTCTGCATCAATGGCGGATGTATTAACAAATGTAAATATTGCTGTAAATAAAATTAAAATTTTAATTGACAAATTAAATAACACACTTGATAAAAATACAACTAAAAATATCAAATATACAATAGCTAATATCAAAGATTCGTCGATTTATTTGAAAAATATATTAAAAAACATAAACGGTAAAATTCCAGCTTTGTTAAATAATGCCAATAAACTTATTTTAACTTATAAAGCAAGTGGGGAAATAATTAATCATAAACTCCCCGGAATTTTAAATAAAACTGATACTTTAATGGCTAAATTAAATAATGTAGCAGACGTTTTAAAACAAAAACTTCCAAAGCTTGCAGATGAATATATTAAAGTGGGGAAAAATGCTAATGATATTTTGGTAAAAAACAAAAACTCTCTTGCAAAAACCATTGCTGCAGCTAAAAACTTTTTTGCCAACGGAAGTAACAGTTTCCAAAAAATCGATAAATTTTTGGCAAAGGTTCAAAATTTAAGAATAAATGTTGATATTACAAGTGATCTATTGCTTAAAGATAATTATTTTAAAACAACGGCAAATTTGGCATTAACGCCAGCTCCTACAAGATATTATATCATTGGACTTACTTCAACAGAAAATTATGAGAATCCTCAAAGTGTTTCAAATAAGGATAGTAAAGTATATATTAATGCAGAAATAGGCAAAAGATATCAAAATCTTTTACTTAGAGGAGGTATTATAGAAAGCACAGGCGGGGTTGGTATTGATTATTTTATGTATAACGATAAAGTGAAATTAAGTGCGGATTTATATGATTTTAATTCTCAAAATGATTATAGAGACACTAGTCCGCATTTGGATTTATCTGCTAGATATTTATATTTAAAACATTTAGAATTTATAGCAGGTGTAGATGATTTGATAAATACGGATGCTAGACAATTTTTCTTAGGAATAGGTGTAAATTTTAATGATAATGATTTAAAAACATTTGTAAGCGGGGGTGCGTCATCATTCCTAAAATAGAGCAGATAAAAACCGCTTGCAAAATTTTAAATATTAAACCTTTAAGCTCATTTAAAGATATTCAAAAAAGTTATAAAAAACTTGCAAAACGTTACCACAGCGATATAGGTGGTAATGAAGAGAAAATGAAACAGCTTAATGAGGCTTACAAAATTTTGAAAGAATATATTGAAAATTATAAATTTGTATTTAATGAAGAAGAAATTACAAAACAATACCCTGGTGAATTTATAAAAAAATTTAGGGTTTAAAATGTTTGAAAATAGAGAAGATGCATTAAAAAAATTGTTAAATACATTGGATAAAAATATAATTAGTCAGTGTATAATTTTGTCTATAAGCAAAAGGGGAAATTTTTATGCAAGGGAAATAGGGCTTAGAAATGGTTTATTAGAAGGTGATTTTTTATTAATAGAAAAAGTAAAATCTCCAATAAACGAGCACACTGCGCTCGCAGCTGTCAGTGAAACAAAAGATTATATAATTATAGACGAACTTGTAAAAAGTTTTGAAATTAATGATGATTATCTTTTTTCTCAAATTCAGAGGGTCTATAATGACAAAATAATGAATAGTATCTATCAATTAAGGGCAGGAGAGAGTATAATTTCACTTGAAGGAAAAGATGTTTTATTGGTTGATGAAGGTTCTAATACAGGACTTAGGCTTTTGTGTGCTATAAAAAGCTGTATATCCAGAGGTGTGAATACGGTAAATGTAGCTGTTCCTATAATTTCTAAAGAGAGTGCAGCAATAATTGAAAAATTGGTTGATAATACCTTTTTTGTAAAAACAGTTGAGGATTATGTATCAGTGGAATATTATTTTAAGGAGTATAAATGAGTTGTGAAGTAACATTAAAAATAAATGATAAAGATCAAAAATTAATATTAAACAAAGTTGCAAGACAAGCTGATGGAAGTGTATGGTGGCAAGAGGGCAATACGGTAATGCTTGCCGCTTTAACATATAATCCTGATGAATTGGTTCAGGAAGATTTTGTTCCTTTAGCTGTTCAATATGTGGAAAAAGCTTATGCAGTCGGAAAAATTCCGGCAGGATTTGTAAAAAGAGAGCAAAAGCCGGGTGATTTTGAAACACTTACAGCAAGAATTGTAGATAGAAGTCTTAGACCTCTTTTTCCAAAAGATTATGGATATAACACTATTTTAACTATTATTGCTTTAAGCGCGGATGAAAATAGCGATTTGCAACTTGCAGCAATGAATAGTGCTGCAGTTAGTATGTATTTAAGCTCTTTGCCGTTTGCAAAAATGGTTCATGCTGTCCGAGTTACGAGAGTTGATGGAAAAATTATAATTAATCCTACTTTAAGTGAGCTTAATGAGGGTGATTTTAATCTTTTTGTAACAGGAACCAAAGATGAGCTTTTAATGATTGAATTTGCCGCACAAGGACAAGAAGAGATAGAAATTATTCCTGTGGATGACATTATGCTTGATGGTGTTCCAATTGAAAATACAATAACCAAATATAAAATAAATGAAATTGGCGAAGATGATTTGATTGAAGTGCTTAAAATTGCACAGGAGCATATCAAAAAAGGTGCTGAAATATATGAAAATGCCCTTAAAGAATTTGTGAAAGAAAAAATCAATTATGAACAGAGAAAAGAAGTGGATTTAGATGAATTTATTAAATTGATTAAAAAAGATTATACAAATGAACTAAAAGATATCATAAAACATTTATGTAAAAGCGAGAGAGAATATCTTTTAAATAAATTTGCCAAAAAAATTGCTAAAAATCTTGATAAAGAAGAAGAGTATGAATTTATTTTAAAAGCTGTTAAAGAAGTTAAAAGAGAAATTGTTAGATCTCAGATACTTTATGAAGGCATAAGGGCTGATGGCAGAAAACTTGATGAAATTAGACCTATAAGCATTGAAACGAATATATTACCTAGAGTTCATGGAAGCTGTTTATTTACAAGAGGTCAGACGCAAGCACTTGTAACAGCAACAAGAGGTGGTGATATGGATGCTCAAGTTTATGCACATCTTACTGATAAAGAAGAAAAATTGGAAAAATTTATGCTTCATTATAATTTTCCATCTTTTGCCGTAGGTGAAGCTGAAAGATTAGGCCCTCCTAGCAGACGAGAACTTGGTCATGGTAATCTCGCAAAAAGAGCAATTGAGCCGTTAATTGACCCTGAATTTGACGAAACAGTAAGAATTGTGAGTGAAATACTTGAGAGTAACGGAAGCTCATCTATGGCAACAGTGTGCGGGGCATCACTTGCTCTTAGAGCAGCAAAAGTTCCTTTACTTAAAATGGCTGCCGGAATTGCTATGGGAATGGTAAGTGAAGGCGAAAAATATGCAATTTTAACTGATATTATGGGACTTGAAGATCATGATGGAGATATGGATTTTAAAGTGGCAGGAACTATTGATGGAATCACAGCAATGCAAATGGATATAAAACTTGGAGGAATTTCGCTTGATATTTTAAAAGAGGCGCTTTATCAAGCAAGAGATGCAAGAGGATTTATACTTGAAAAAATGGAAAAAGCAGCAAGTGAAATTAAATATAATGAAAATGTGCTTCCAAAAGTGCTTAATTTTAAAGTAGAACCGGATAAAATTATTGATATTATAGGAACAGCAGGTAAAACTGTAAAAGATATTATTGCAAAATTTGGAATTTCTATTGATCTTGACAGAGAAAGTGGGAAAGTTAAAATTTTTGGCGATGACCATCAAAAAATGCAAGAAGCTAAAGATTATATTTTAAATGTAATATGTAAAAATGATAAACCTCAAATTCCGGAGTTTGAAATAGGTTCAATAATTGAAGGCACTATAAAAAGAAAAGCACCTTTTGGAATGTTTGTAGAAATAGCTCCTGATGTTGAAGGATTACTGCATATAAGTAAATTAAATGGAAAAAGTCTAGATGATTTCGAAGAAGATCAAAAAATTAAAGTAAAAGTGCTTTCACAAAGTGGATTTAAAATAGAACTTGCATTGGTAGAATAAAATGTTTGAAAAATATCCTTTTGAAAAACTGAATGAATTACTAAAAGATATACCTCATCCCGATGAGGTTTTGTCTTTAACAATTGGCGAACCTCAGTTTCAAACTCCTAAATTTATTCAAAAAGAACTTTGTAAAAATGCTCATCTTTTAAATAAATATCCAAAAACCTCTGGTGAAGAAATACTTAAAAAATCACAAAGAGACTTTGTAAAAAGAAGATTTGGAGTTGAATTAAAACAAAATGAACTAATTCCAAGTTATGGAACCAGAGAGGTTTTGTTTAATTTCCCTTTGTTTCTCAGACCTAAAAAAATGGCTTTTCCAAACCCTTTTTATCAAATATATGAAGGTGCAGCAATTGCTGCTAAAAGTGGGATTAATTATATGCCTCTTACAAAAGAAAACAATTTTAAAAATACCCTCTCTCAACTTAATGGTGATGAAGATTTTATTATTCTAAATTCTCCAAATAATCCTACCGCTTCAGTAATGGATATAGATGAGCTTTGTGAGTGGGTGGAATATGCGCTTAAAAATGATGTTGTTATATTAAATGATGAATGTTACAGTGAGCTTTATTTTGATGAAAAACCTCCAAGTATTTTAGAAGCAAGTATCAAAGTCGGAAACAAAAATTTCAAAAATATACTTGCTATTAATTCAATTTCAAAAAGAAGTTCAGCTCCTTCACTTAGGAGTGGATTTATTGCAGGGGATAGTGAGATACTTAAAAATTATCTTCAATTTAGAACATATGTGGGTTGTGCTATTTCGCTTCCGTTGCAAATGGCAGCAGCTAAAGCGTGGAGTGAAGATTCTCATGTAGAAGTTTTTAGAAAGAAATATAAAGAAAATTTTGAAATTGCAAAAGAGATTTTAGGAATAAATCCTCCAAAAGCTACTTTTTATATATGGCTTGAAGTGGGTGATGATATAGATTTTACTATTAAAGCCTACCAAAAAGGTGTAAAAGTAATGCCTGGACGTTTTATGGGAAGAGAAGGAATAGGTGAGGGGTATGTAAGAATTGCTCTTGTTTATGAAGCTGAAAAAACAAAAAAAGCATTAAAAATATTAAAGGAAATTTTATGAGTATAGTAAAAAAATACAATGAATTAGAAAAACTGATTCATAAAAACGAAGATGAAAAAATTGAAGAAGTGTTTAGAAGTATTTTAGAAGATGCTATAAAAATTATAAATGAAAAATTTGAAAAGAATGAATTTTTGGATGCTAACAAACCAATTGACAAAGCAGTTATAAGAGCAATGTTTGAATATATGCTTGAACTTTGGGCTGAGGGTGCAATGGAAGAAGCTAAACAGCTTGGATATGATATGCTCTATCTTGTAAAAGATGAAAAATTAAAAGAGATGTTTTCAATGTTTGTTATAGGGATGCTTGAAGGACTTAGTGTTGATAAATTTTTTGAAAAATATGTTGATACAAATAAAACTTATTTAAGTGATTTTTTTGTAGATTTTAATGATGAAATTGATGCACTTATTATAAAACATAAAAAACAGTTCCAAGAGGAATATTCAAAAGATGCAAAGTAAAATACATTTTATTGGAATAGGAGGTATTGGACTTAGTGCCATTGCAAGATATTTAAAACAAAACGGTTTTTATGTTCAGGGAAGCGATATTAAAAAAACTCCTTTAATTATAAAACTTCAAAAAGAAAATATAAAAGTTTATATCCCACAAGAAGAAGAAAATATAACTAATGATATAGATCTTATAATTTATACCGCTGTTGCAAAAGAAAATAATCCTGAACGAGTTGCCGCAAAGAAAAAGAATATCAAAACATATTCTAGAAGAGAATTTTTGCCTAATTTACTTAAAGATAAGAAAGTAATCTCCGTTTGTGGAGCGCATGGAAAATCTACAACAACTGCAATTTTAGCTTCTATTTTAAAGGAAGCCAATGCTTTAATTGGGGCTGAGAGTAAAGAATTTAATTCAAATGCCAGAGTTGCTAAAAGTGAGCTTATGGTGTTTGAAGCAGATGAGAGTGATGGAAGTTTTGTAGATTCAAATCCTTTTGTAGCAATAGTTACAAATACAGAGCCAGAACATATGGAATTTTATAATCACGACCTTGATAAATTTTATGCCCATTATGAAGAGTTTTTAAAAAAAGCCAAAATAAGAGTAGCAAATGGAGATGATGATTTTATAAAAAAGCTTAATTTTCCTATTAAAAAAGTTTATCTCAAAAATGCAAAAAATATAAGATTTGAAATAAGAGACAATCAGCCAAAAACAGTTTTTGAATATAAAGGATATGAATTTGAAGTATACGGCTTTGGCGAACATTTAGTTTTAGATGCCCTTCTTGCAATAGAAGCGGCAAATGAATTTATAAGTTTAGAAGAAATAGCAAAAAATATAAAAA
>CAZIBT010000046.1:0-4200 GCA_964537435.1 uncultured Nautiliales bacterium
AAGAAGGGAGCTGGGATATGGGTTTTGAGTTATGAATTTGACAAATACACTAATATACAAATATACCAATACACAAATATACAAATAACTAATAACCAATAAAAGAGGAGATATTGAAAATTAAAAACATAAATTTAAAAAATGGGGCAGTTTTTATTGCGGATGTGCATTATAAAAAAGGGGATATTAGCTTTTTAAGTTTTTTAGATATGCTAAATAATAATCCTCCTCCTCAGCTTTTTTTATTAGGAGATATCTTTCATCTGCTATTACCTTTTGAATTTTTAATCGAATATAATAAAAAGGCTATAAATCTCATAAATTCCATCGCAAAAAAGAGTGAAGTTTATTATACATATGGAAATCACGATTTTTTACTCGATAAAATTTTTGAAAATATTATTTTTGCCGATATATTTGTTGATAAAAAAAAATCTATTTATATAACGCATGGAGATTTGAACAATAAAGATTTGTTTTATAATTGTTATGCTAGAATAATAAGAAATAAATTTTTTTTAAATATATTGGATATTATAAGTTTGAATTTCATTAATAGCCAGATTTTTAAGAAAATTTTAAAAAAAAAGATAAAATGCAATAAAATTTTAAATTTCAAAAAAAAAGTTTTAAAAAAAATTGCCGATATTGATTATAATACTATTATAGAAGGTCATTTCCATCAAAACATTTTTTTTGAATTTGGGGGGAAAAGATATTATAATTTAGGAGCATTTTATTGTGATAAGAGTTATTATATTTTTAAAGATTATACATTAAAGGAATTGAAATATGAATGAAAAAACCCTAAAAGTCGGCTCAAACGAATTGGAACTTGTAGATTTTAGAATTTTTAAAAAAGAAAAAGATGGAAAAATATATGAGGGAATATATGGTATAAATGTTGCAAAAGTAAGGGAAATTATAAAAATGCCTGAACTTACAGAACTTCCGGGAAGTGAAGATTTTATAGAGGGAATTTTTGATTTAAGAGGAGTTGTTGTTCCGGTTGTAGATCTTGCCAAATGGATGGGTATAAAAGTTCCTGATGAAAATGAAGCTCCTATAAAAAAAAGAGTAATAATAACCGAATTTAATAATATTTTAATAGGCTTTATAGTTCATGATGCCAAAAGAATAAGAAGGATTTCTTGGGCTGATATAGAACCAGCTTCTTTTAGTATGGCACAAGGGAAACTTGATAAAAGCAAAATTACTGGTATAACAAGAATTGAAGATGGGAGAATACTGCTAATTTTGGATTTGGAAAGCATGGTTGAAGAGATGGGATTTTTTGAATCAAATTTAGATATAAATGAAGAAAATATAGAAAAATTCAGTGGCATAGCTCTTTTAGTTGATGATTCTCCAACAGCTAGAAGAATAGAAAAACAGGCACTTGAAAAAATGGGTTTTGAAGTAATTGAAGCTTCAAATGGAGAAGAAGGACTTCAGAAATTAAATGAATTGTATGCCGTTTATGGAGAGGGTATAAAAAATAAATTAAAACTTATTTTAAGCGATGTAGAAATGCCTAAAATGGATGGGTATCATATGGCTGCAAAAATTCATCAGGATAATAGATTTAATACCATTCCTTTGATTTTTAGCTCTTCAATTTCTGATGCGTTCAGTGATATAAGAGGCAAAGAAGTGGGAGCGGAAGGATATTTAGTAAAATTTGACCCTAATAAATTTTATAGTAAAATATCAGAAGTAATCAATGAATATAAAGGATCATAAATGGATGATATGCAAGAATTATTAGAGGATTTTTTAATAGAAGCTTTTGAAATGATTGAGCAGATGGATCAAGATTTGGTTGAGCTTGAAAATAACCCAGATGATTTGGAACTTTTAAATAAAATATTCAGGGTTGCTCATACAATAAAAGGGAGTGGTAGCTTTTTGAATTTTGATAAGCTTACAAGACTTACTCATCATATGGAAGCAGTTTTGGATAAAGCAAGAAAAGGGGAACTTAAGATTACACCTGAAATAATGGATGTAATTTTAGAATCTGTCGATGCTATGAAAGCTATTTTAGAATATATAAGAGATAATGGAAACGATGAGGCTCCTGATGTTGATATTGAACCTATTGTGGAAAAATTGGATGCAATTACAAAAGGAAAATTGGTTTCGCAGACAGAAAATAAAACTGAACCATCAAAAAAAGAGGGTGAGAAAGTTGGCAATATAAATTTAGATGAGGTAACGCTTGATAATGTGGATGAAATGGATTTAGATTCTCTCTCACCTGAGGAACTTGATAAAATATTGGATAAATTAGTTGAGGATGTTAATTCATCTCCAAAAGAAGAAACACAAGAAAATAAGAAAAATGAGGAAAATAAATCTGAAAATAAAGAAAACACATCAAAACAAGAAAATGAAGTCTCAAAAGTGCCTCAACAATCAACTACTAAAACTCCAAGCAAACAGGCTCAAAAAAATGCTTTAAAAAAACATATTACCACTACTGAACAAACAATAAGAGTTGATGTAAAAAGACTAGATGAACTTATGAACTTAATAGGAGAGCTTGTTCTTGCAAAAAATAGACTTATAAAAATATATAATGATGTTGAAGAGAGATATGAGGGTGAAAAATTTTTAGATGAGCTTAATCAGGTAGTTTCAAGTATTTCAATTGTTACCACTGATTTACAAATTGCGGTTATGAAGACAAGAATGTTGCCTATAGGTAAAGTATTTAACAAATTTCCTAGACTTGTTAGAGATCTTTCAAGAGAACTTGGTAAGAAAGTTAAATTAATAATAGAGGGTGAAGATACCGAGCTTGACAAATCCATCATAGAAGAGATCGGCGATCCTTTAGTTCATATGATCAGAAATTCGGTAGATCATGGAATAGAACCTCCAGAGGAGAGAATAAAAAAAGGAAAACCTGAAACAGGAACGGTTTGGCTTAAAGCTTATAATGAAGGAAATATGATAGTTATAGAAATAAAAGACGATGGAAAAGGAATGGATCCTGAAAAATTAAAAGAAATTGCAATAAAAAAAGGCATTATTACCCCAAATGAAGCCGAAAATATAAGCGATAAAGAAGCATTTATGCTTATATTTAAGCCAGGTTTTTCAACTGCTTCTAAAGTAACCAATATTTCTGGACGTGGTGTTGGTATGGATGTTGTTAAAACAAACATAGAAAAATTAAACGGGATTATAGAAGTTGATTCAATTCCAGGGAAAGGAACAACTTTTAAACTAAAAATTCCTTTGACTTTGGCTATTATTCAAGCATTGCTTGTAGCAAGCCAGGAAGATTTGTTTGCTGTTCCTTTATCAAATGTAATTGAAACAGTGAGAATTGTGGAGGAAGATATTTACACTGTTGAGGGTAAAAGCGTTTTGAAATTAAGAGATGAGGTTTTGCCTCTTGTAAATATGGCAGATATTTTTGAAATAGAAAAAATATTAGAGCCAGAAAAATATCTTTATGTAGTCATTTTGGGACTTGGAGCAAGTAAAGTAGGACTTATAGTTGATCGATTTATAGGACAAGAAGAAATAGTTATAAAATCGTTAGGAGAATTTTTAAAAGGAATACCGGGAATTGCCGGTGCGACTATAAGAGGAGATGGAAAAGTTACATTGATAGTGGATGTAGGAACTTTAATGAAATTGGCAAAAGAAACGCATAATAAAAAAATTGTAACTGAATCATTAAAAGAAGCCAAAAATAAAAAAGAAAAACCAAGTGATTATACGGTTATGATAGTTGATGATTCTGCAATGGATAGAAAAATTATGCATCAGGCTCTTGATGAACTTGGAGTAAATATAATCGAAGCAAAAGACGGAATGGAAGCTTTGAATTTGCTAAAACAAAATAATGTTGATGCAATGCTCATTGATATTGAAATGCCTAGAATGGATGGATATACTCTAGCACAAGAGATAAGAAAATACAATAAATATAGAAAACTCCCTTTAATAGCCGTAACAAGTAGAGCTACCAAATCCGATAGAGTTAGAGGAGTTGAGGTTGGAATGAATGAATATATCACAAAACCTTATACCAAAGAATACCTGCAAAATGTCGTTAGAAGAAATTTAAAATTATAAGGATTATAAATGGGAAGTTTAAACGATTTAATCAAACAGCAGCAAAAAATGTTAAATAAAACCAATGATGAGGAAAAAACAGAAGAAATTGAACAACTTGTAGGG
>CAZIBT010000046.1:4210-6864 GCA_964537435.1 uncultured Nautiliales bacterium
TATTCTTCTTCCCCTGTTTATAATAGGGGAAGAAGAATATGCCGTTCCTATTTTAGCTATTCAAGAAATAATTAAACCTATTGAATGGACAAGAGTGCCTTTTGTGCCTGAATATGTTTTGGGAGTGTTTAATCTGAGAGGAAATGTGTTGCCACTTATAGATTTAAGAAAAAAATTTAATGCTCCTCTAGCCGAGATTGATGAAAACACTAGATTTATAGTTATGAAGATTCAAAATGAAAACGTTGCGTTTGTGATTGATAGGTTAACCTCTGCTATTAGAATTCCTAAAAGATATATCGCTCCGCCGCCTGAGACGTATAATAATGAAGATGAATTGATATCAGGTGTAGGAAAACTTGAAGAAAACAGGATTATTACTATATTAAATGTTGATAATTTAATAAAAAAAGAGGAAATAGTTCCATTATCAAGAGATTAATTTTTCAAATATACCATATCATTAAGTAGCAAAAATAACTCTCCTAATATTTCTTTTTTGCTTTCTTCATCAAGAGTAGAAATTTCAATTCTTTGTTTAAGATTTCTTTCAATCTCGTCAATATCATAATCCAGATCGATTAAAATATCCCTTATTTTCTGGGTAGGTTCCAAAAATTCAATTTCCCAGTTTCCATCACTATCAAAATTTACTATCGCTTCATTTGTAAAACTGAAAAGATTATGCTTCATACCCAAAATTTCCTGATATGCTCCAACTAAGAAAAAACCAAGATAATAATTTTCTTTTTTCAAATCAATATCATGTAGATAAAGAGGATATTCTTTGCTAAAAGATATTTCCCCGTCGCTATCACATGTAATATCCCATATAGTTGCGCTTCTATTGGGAGTTATATTAAGCTTTGTAAGTGGCATAATTGGAAACCTTTGTCCAAGCCCCCAAAAATCAGGTAGACTTTGAAATATAGAAAAATTAGCCAAATATTTTTCTTGAAATTTTTCATTTATTGATTTTAAATCTTTGTTTTTAAACCCTTTGTAAGTTGCAAAATTGATTGCTTTTTTTATTATTAGATGAACCAGAATTTCAGTATTACTCCTATCAATCAAATCAATATGTCCCAAATCAAATAGTGTGAGGAGTGATTCAAAATGATCCAATGCGTCATGAAAAAATTCTATATAATTGTTTTCGTTTATTGTTTTGTATAAATCAAAAAGTTCCTCAACCAAATCCGGATTTTTATTTTTGAGTTTAAGAGATTTTTCGTTGTATTCTTTTGAAAAAAGCTCAATTACCGGTGCCACTAAAACAGTTGAAGGAGATGCTATAAATCTACCGCTTTCTATGAAAATATCTGGCATTGGGACTTGTTTTTTATTGGAAATTTCTTTTAATAGATAAACAACATCATTACTAAATTCATCAATAGAATAGTTTCTGTCTCTTTTTTCTTCCCATTGAGAATATTCTATTGCCAATCCCCCGCCAATATCAATAGCGCTTAAATTTTCTGCTCCCATTTTTCTGATGTCTGCATAAATATTTCCACTTTCTCTAATGGCTTTTTTGAGGGGAGATATATCATTTATTTGACTTCCAATATGAAAATGTATCATTTTAAGTTTGTTTAAAATATTTTCTTTTTTCATAATTTCAATTGCTTCGATAATTTCAGTGGAACTAAGACCAAATTTTGAAGCAATGCCTCCGGATTTTGCCCATACTCCGACCCCGCTTGTATGAAGACGTATTCTAATTCCTATATTTATAGGAAAAGAATTATATTCTTTGCTAACTTCTATAATTGAATTTAATTCATTCAATCCTTCTATTGTAACAGTAACATCATATCCCATAAAACCGGCGATAAAAGCTAGTCTTATCATATCTTTGTCTTTAAAACCGTTTATTGTTATAGGAGCTTTTATATTATTGTATGTCATTGCCAAAATAAGCTCGGCTTTACTTCCGGCTTCAAGTCCGTAATTAAATTTATCAGCTATTTTTATAAGAGGTTTTATGAATGTTGGGAATTGATTAACTTTTAATGGAAAAACAGCTTTAAATCTACCTTTGTATTCGAAAAATTTAATAGCTTTTTTAAATGAATTATAAAGAGAATTTATCTGTTTTCTTATTAAATGAGGAAATCTTATAAGTATCGGGCCTTGAAAACCTTTTTCCTCTATTTCTTTTATTATATCGATAAGTGCAGGTTGATTAGCGTAATTTATTTTTAAAACACCATTTTCTATGAAAAAATTGTTCGCACCCCAGATATTAATTCCATAGTTCATTGTTTTTCCTTAAAGATCTTTTTCAAAGAATTTATCCTTTTTGATCTCATCTTCTCCCATAATTAAAACTTTTTTGAAGTTTCCTTTATCTGCTGCTTTTAGATGAGCTTTTAGAGATTTTATATTAGGTTCGACAAAAACTTTTGTCTCTTTTCTTAAATGTTTGGCTTTTTTCATAATTATAGGTAAAGCCTCAGGTATCATCGCACCCATATAAATACCTTTTCTTTCATTTTTAATATTTACTAAATCCATAATTCTTTCAATACCTATTGCAAATCCAACGCCCGGAGTTGTTTTTCCACCCAAAAACTCAACTAGTCTGTCATATCTTCCGCCTCCTGCGATTGCACTTTGTGCTCCAATTTTATTTGAAATAAATTCAAATG
>CAZIBT010000047.1:0-6785 GCA_964537435.1 uncultured Nautiliales bacterium
AAAAATAATTTTCCTGTTATTAAAGGGGAAGATTCATGTTTGGCTTATAAAACTAGTGAAAATGTTAAACATCCTTATGCAAGGGAAAAAGTTAAAAAGTTTCTTGAAAATCTTGAAAAAGAAGAGCCTAAACTTTTTCAAAGAATTGATAATGCGTTTTCACATATAGATTGTGAAACTTTTTTTATGAAGGAATTTATGTGAGAATATTAGTAGGAATTAGCGGAGGAGTTGATAGTGCGGTAACGGCGTATCTTTTGAAGCAAAAAGGGTATGAAGTTATCGGTATTTATATGAAAATGCACGAAGGTCATCATGAGGAAAATTTAAAAAAAATTGAATATTTAAGTAAAAAGATAGGATTTAAGTATGTTATTGAAGATGTAAGGGAAAAGTTTAGAAAAGAAGTTTATGAATATTTTGTTCGCTCTTACGAAGAAGGTGCAACACCAAATCCTTGTGCTATGTGTAATAAGCAGATTAAATTTGGTATTTTTATGAATTTTTTGGAAAAATATAATTGTCAAAAAGCGGCAACTGGACATTATGTTAGGTGTGATGGAAAGTTTCTTTACGAAGCAAAAGATAAAAAGAAAGACCAAAGCTATTTTTTATTTGCAATCAAAAAAGATATTTTACCTAAACTTCTTTTTCCATTAGGGGATTATTTAAAAGATGATGTCAAAAAAATTGCTGCTGAAATAGGACTTGAAAATCTTGCAAAAGGAAAAGAATCACAAGATATCTGTTTTATTGAAAATTCATATATAGATGTTTTAAAATATCATTTCAATCCTGACAAGCAGGGGAAAGTGATTGATAAAAGAGGTAAAAAAATAGGCACACACAAAGGTTATGCACACTATACAATAGGTCAGAGAAAAGGTTTTAGGCTTTTTAAATCCCATAAACCTCAATATGTTATTGGAATTGATGCTAAGAGCAATACTTTGATTGTCGGAGATAAAGAAGATTTGGCTAAGAAAAAAGTCTTTTTAAAAGGAGTTAATCTTTTTATTAATGAGAAATTTTTTAAATGCGAGGCAAAAGTTAGATACCGAGCACCTAAAATTCCTGCAATTGTTAGGATGGAAACTAAAAGCAAAGCGATAGTTGATTTTAAAGAAGGAGTTATTGGAGTTGCAAAAGGACAAGCATGCGTATTTTATGATAAAGATAAACTACTTGGCGGAGGATGGATAAGGGGAGCTAAGAGATAAATTAAAAATGGAAAATATAAATTGATTTTGATAATATTTCAATAATAAATATAAGGAGAGATAATGAAATTCAAACTTTTCAGTGGAACTGCTAATCCTGACGTTGCAAAAGAAATTGCAGGACATTTGGACAGGCCTCTTAGTAAAATTACAGTCAATAGATTTAGCGATGGTGAAATAAATGTTCAAATAGGAGAGAGCGTAAGGGGAATTGATTGTTTTATTGTTCAGCCAACGTGTGCTCCTGCAAATGATAATTTAATGGAGCTTTTGATTATAACGGACGCTATGAGAAGGGCAAGTGCAAAAAGTATTACAGCAATAGTTCCTTATTTTGGATATGCAAGACAGGATAGAAAAGCTGCACCAAGAGTTCCTATTAGTGCAAAACTAGTTGCCAATATGATGGAAAAAGCCGGAATTGACAGAGTTGTAACAATTGATTTGCATGCAGGGCAAATTCAAGGATTTTTTGATATTCCAGTTGATAATCTTTATGGAAGTATATTATTTTTTGATTATTTTAAAGAAAAACACTTTAAAAATCCAATTATAGCTTCACCTGATATTGGAGGAGTTGCAAGAGCAAGATATTTTGCCAAAAAACTCGGGCTTGATATGGTAATTGTCGATAAAAGAAGAGAAAAAGCAAATGTCAGTGAAGTTATGAATATAATTGGAAATGTGAAGGATAAAGATGTAATCTTAATTGATGATATGGTAGATACTGCCGGAACGATGGTAAAAGCCGCAGCCTCACTTAAAGAAAAAGGTGCTAGTTCAGTAATGGCTTTTGCAACACATGGCGTTTTGAGCGGTCCTGCAATCGAGAGGATAAAAAATTCAGTTTTGGATGAACTTATTATAAGCGATACCATTCCTTTAAAAGTTAAGTGTAAAAAAATAAAAGTTTTAAAAACCGCTAAACTTTTTGCAGAGGTTATAAGAAGAATAGTTTATAATGAAAGCATCAACAAATTATTTGATGAATGAAAACAATAAATAGAGAATGGACTTCTATTTTGGAAGTTAAAAAATCAAAGTTTATCTCTTTTTTGCTTCCTTTTAATAATTTTGAAAAACGTCTGAAAGAATTAAAAACTCTTCATCCAAAAGCAAATCATTTCGTAAAGGCTTATAGATATTTAAATAGCCAAAATCAAATAATTGAGGGTTGCAGTGATGATGGGGAACCTAGAGGAAGTGGAGGTAAACCTACGTTAAATGTTTTGATTGGAAATGATTTGATTAATGTTGGAATTGTTACTATTAGGTATTTCGGAGGGATTTTACTTGGAGTTGGAGGATTAGCCAAAGCTTATAGAGATAGTGCTATTTTGGCTGTAAAAAATGCCAAACTAATTGAATATAAACAGATTTTTGAATATACTTTCAATATAGATTATGAAAAAACAAGAGAAATTGAATATATAATCAAAAAGAATGATATTTTTGTTGTTGAGAGAGGCTTTGGGATTGGAGGAATAGAATACACAATCAGAGATGATATTGACAAAATTAATTTAATAAAGGAAAAATTATGAAAAAAATACTGACTTTATTGCTGCTTTTTGGGAGTTTTTTGTTTGCTCTCTCAACTGATAATATTTTGGCGTTAAGTTGGGAAAATACTTATTGTAAATTTCATCCAAATGTAAAAGAATGTAAGATAAGATCTCCTTATACATATACTCATTTTACTCTTCATGGACTTTGGCCTAAAAAAGAATATTGCAAAAGTCCTTATAAATTTAAATTGTCTTCTATTATGTGGAAAGTTTTGCAAAAATATATGCCCGGAGCAAAAGAGGGGCTGGCAAGACACGAATGGATTAAGCATGGAACTTGTTTTGGAAGTGATGCAAACACTTATTTTTTAACTGCAATTAAACTAATACAGCAGTTTAATGAAACTATGTTCATTGATTTTTTTGATACACATTTAGGAAATTATGTTTCTTTAAAAAGAGTGAGATTTGTTATAGCTTCAGTTTTTGGTAAAAAAAATATAAGAAAAATTCAAATGTTATGTTATAAAGGCTACATATCAGAAATCAGAATACATCTTAAAGGAAATCCTATTCAAAAAGAATTGTTTGAATTAATAAATAATGCTAAGCCGTTAATAGGAGTTAAGCAGTGTAAAGGGGGAATTATTACTGCACCTAGCGGGTTATTTTAAGATATCCAATATACAAAATTCCGCTTAAAATACCAGCAAATAAACCAGCAATTATGTCATCTCCCATTACACCAAGCCCTCCAGGAGCTTTTTTGTCTATTTTTCCTATAATGGAAGGTTTATAAATATCAAAAAACCTAAATGCAATAAAAGCTAGGAAAAGTTTTATTAATGTGTCTTCTTTTAAATTTCCAAGAATGGAAACAGTTAATAAAACTCCCGCAATTTCATCAATTACTATTCTTTTATCATCATGGATTTCGCTGATTAATTCATAATCGTTTGTATATTTATAACCAATTATTGAAAAAAGAATGGCTAAAAGAAAAATAGTCAAATTTGGATTTGGCATATAAATAATGACAAAATAAGCTATTATAATTCCAACCAAACTACCCCATGTTCCTGGTGCTTTTGGAAGTAAACCGCTGTAAAAACCTGTTAGGATAAACCATTTAAATTTATTAAATTTTTTCATCATTTACCTTTGGTTTGTTATATTAGTATATTTGTGTATTAGTGTATTTGCTAAATTCATAACTCAAAACTTATACCCCTGCTTCCTTCTTCCATCTCCCTTTTTCCTCATCCACTCATCCACTCATTCACTTATTCACCCATCCACCCATCTTCCTCTAAGTAAGCGAGCTTGTTTGATAAAGTTTCATTAATGATATATAAAAATCCTCTTCTCTACTTTCTTCAATAAGTCCTTTATTGGGAGAAATATCATAATACAATTTTTGTAAATTTTTGAATCTATTTGGATAAAGATATGCCAGGTATTTTGCGCTTATCTCTTTTCTCATAAGAATTGTTGGGGGGATAAGCCCTGTTTTTATGAGTTCAAAAATTGATTCACTATGATAGCTTATATGATGATGGCTTCCGTGAGGACAAGAATTTACACTCACTATTGTTTTGCATTTGTCGCAATAAACATATTCGTTTATTGTTTCTATTTCTATTCCCAAATCCATACTGTCAAAAATAGAATGCAAATGATCCGCTTGATAATGAATTCCAAGTCCTTTGTGTGTTTGTCCCATTATAAATTTATTACAGCCGAAATTTTTAGCAATTATTGCATCTAAAATTGCTTCATTTATACCTGAAAAAATATATGTATTAAGCAAAGGTATAATTAAAATTTTATTTTTTGGAAAATAATTTTCTACAATTTCTTTTAAAACATTGTATCTTAGAGAGTATGGAATTTCTTCTTCACCTAAGCTTTTTATCAAAAAAACTATTAATATATCATTTTTTTCTATAGCCATTCTCATAATTTTTTCATGAACTCTGTGGATTGGTTTTGCATGCATTGTCATACCAACTACATTGTTTACATTTTTTATTTTTTCTTTTGCTAGATCAAATTTTTTTTGAATACCCGTATCCTCTACCCAATATTTTCCAGCTATTGCGTATTTTCCTAATCTTTTTAGTGTTTTTGCAACTCTTGGATAATTTTTAGCATCTTTTGTTCCATATATGGTTTCCACTCTTTTAAAAGGGTCAATTTCATAAATTTCTTCAACATCAATTTCACCTATTTTTTTATTTTCACAAAAAAGTTCAATTTTTTTTGGATTGCTTTTTAAAACCTCTTCATTTCTTTTTCCTGCTGGTGCTAGAATAAACGAAAAGGGGATATGTGAGTTTTTATATAATTTTTTACTGTTTGCCATTTCGGCTTCATTTTTGTTCATTAATTTATCAATAGGTTTTAAAAGTCCTGCTTGAACCATTGCAAGGGTTATCCACGCCTCTTTGTCTATAAAAATTTTATTTTTGTTTGAAGATGCCATATTTTTTCCTTTTTTCCCATAAGCTTTTTCTGCTTATTCCAAGTTTTTTGCTAAGTTCCGTATCCGGAAATTTATATTGATAATTATGAATGACAAATTTGATATATTCTTCAATACTCAAAATATCTTCATCTAATAGGTTAGAAGCGGTTGATTCAATTTCAAGGCATTTGTCAATTTTGTCGTAATTTTTGGGTAACAAAATAATAGATTTAAATTTAGAAATAAATTTTAAAATCTCTTTATTTTCCGTTTTTTCGTAATTTAGACACAAATACAAATTGTTTTTTTTAAAATCTTTTTTATTGAATTTTAATAAATCTATAATTTTTATTATTGCATTTTCTTTTTTTGCTATTTCAAAAATAAATTTTTCAAGCATTTTATTCAAAGAAGATTTGACAAAAACAGGAAAAGAATAATTTGGTAGTATTAATTCCGTATCTTTAAAAATAAAATCTACAAATTCCTGAAAACATTTTAATTTTTCTTTTAATGAATAAAATTCGTTTAGATGGTTGATTTTTCTTATTAACTCTTCAATAGAAAAAGGTTTTTGGAGATAATCATCAGCTCCCATTTCAATAGGTTGCATTACGGTTGAATATGTAACATAAGGGGCTAAAAGAATAATAATTTTATCTTTTTTTTCGTTTATAAGATATTTTATATTTCCTTGCAAGTTGGTATTAATAAGATATATATCAGCTTCACTCTCCATCGCTTCATCATAAGAAGCATAAATTTCGCATTTTGCATTTAATTTTTCACTTAAATTGTTTTGAATGCTTTGTGCCAAATATATTTCATTTTCTACTATTGTAATCTTCATACCAGTCCTTGTATTTTAATGTAGCACTTGAAATTACTGCAATTCCTTCATTTCTACCTATAAATCCCATTTTTTCATTAGTTGTGGCTTTTACATTTACAGGTGCATTTAAAATGGTGCTTAAATTTCTTTGTATTTTTGTTTTATAATCTTTTAGTTTTGGTTTTTCGGCAATTATTGATATGTCGGCATTTACTATTTCAAATCCTGTTGAATAGAGAATATTTAATACTTCTTTTAAAAGTTCAACGGAATTAGCATTTTTATATTTTTCATCTGTATCAGGGAAAAATTCTCCAATATCTCCGTATCCGGCTGCCCCAAGCAAAGCATCGATGAGCGAGTGTATTACTACATCTCCATCACTGTGGGCTTTTAATCCATAGGGAGTATCTATTTCAATCCCTCCTAAAAACATTTTTTTGTTTTTTTCAAATCTATGTGTATCATAGCCGTTTCCAACAAAAATATCTTTGCTT
Organism: uncultured Nautiliales bacterium; assembly: GCA_964537435.1. Lineage (GTDB taxonomy): Bacteria > Campylobacterota > Campylobacteria > Campylobacterales > Nautiliaceae > JALTBU01. Next base: position 6,525 of record CAZIBT010000047.1, read on the forward strand.
GGAGGTTTCAAACAAGGAAGGTTTAAATCTTTAAAATAAGTGATTTTTTTAAGTTTTTCACTTCCTTTTATATATTCTATTTTTCCTCCAATTGATTCTATTGCTGCTCTTTCATCTGTAAATATTTCATCGGTTTCAAGTGCTTTTTTTAAAAGGGCTGTTTTACTTATTTGTGGAGTTTGAATGAGTTTAACTTTGTCTCTATTTATTGTTTTGTTGTCATAAACAACTGTATCCACGGGTGTTAGAAAAGGGACTGCA
>CAZIBT010000048.1:0-5985 GCA_964537435.1 uncultured Nautiliales bacterium
GCGGGATTTGAACCCACGACCTTCGGATTAGGAATCCGACGCTCTATCCTGCTGAGCTACCGGGAGAGAGGAAATTATAACAAATTTTTAGAGAAAACATAAAGGATTTGTAATGAAAAAAATCAAATACATAGCCAGAATAAAAAGATATAACCCTGATGAAAATAAAAGTTATTGGCAGGATTTTGAAGTTGAGGTAGAAGATACGTTAACTGTGCTTGAACTTTTGATGTATATAAAAGATAAAATTGACCCAACCCTTACCTTTAGGGCATTTTGTAGAAGTGCTATTTGTGGAAGTTGTGCAATGATAATAAATAATAGAGCAGCACTTGCTTGTAAAGTTCAGGCTAAAGAAAAAATAAAAAACGGAGTAATTAAAATAGAACCTCTAAAAACATTAAAACCTATTAGGGATTTGGTGGTGGACCAAGAGGTAGCTTTTGATAAGTTTAAACAGATAAAACCTTATCTTGTGCCTGATCCTAAAGTGGTTCCTGATAATACAAAAGTTGAATCACTAGTCTTGCCGGAGGAATTTGCAAAATATGATAAACAAACTGATTGTATATTATGTATGGCGTGTTATGGACAATGCAATGCACTTGAAGGAGATGAGAAATATTTGGGACCTTTTCAGCTTACAAAAGCTTTCAGATTTATTATGGATAAAAGAGACGGGCTTGAAATTGAAGATAGGATAAACCTTGTTGAACAAAATGGAATATGGGAGTGTGTTCAGTGTCAAATGTGTCTTGCAGCATGCCCTAAGGGAATAAAGCCTGCCGAGGATATACTTGAGCTTAGAAGGATTGCAAAAGATATAGGAGAAGATACTGTAGGAACTAGAAGAGCTAGATTTTGGTTTACAACTGTGTTTGAAACAGGTCAGATTGATAAATTTAATTTACCTGAAATCGCTCTTAATGATGATAAAGGTGAGGAAATTAAAGAAAATATGGAAAAAGAGTTTAGAAATAGAGGAATCCCTGAGGATGAGTTTGGACCTAAGCCATTTGAAAAAATTGAAGATTATCAAAAATTTATTAAAAAACTTGAGAAGGAATTATAATGAAAAAAATAGGAATTTATCCGGGATGCTGTTTTCAAGGAGCTGATGTTCATAATTATGATATAACAATGAAGTTTTTGGAAAATTTAGGACTTGAAGGTGTTTTACTTGAAAGAGCAGCTTGTTGCGGAGGGGGTGTTATTGATGAAACAAACAAAAAAATAGTTTATGGGCTGAATGCAAGAAATATAGCCTTAGCTGAAGAGAAGGGAGTGGATTTATATACTCCTTGTAATACCTGTTATATGATTATTGCAAAAACAAAATTAGCACTTGATAATGACCTAGAACTTAAAGAGAAAGTAAATGAAATACTTGCAGATGAAGGGCTTGAATATAAAGGTGTAGCCAAAATATATCATACGTTAAATTTAATAAGAGATTTTGTTGGACTTGATGAATACAAAAAAAGAATAAAAAGACAAATTTCCGGAATTAAAATTGCGCCATATTATGGATGCCATGTATTGGCTCCAAATGAAGTTGCGGTGGATGATCCTGAAAATCCAACTGTTTTAAAAGAAATTTTAGAACCCTTGGGAGTTGAGATAATAGAAGGGTATAAAAATGAAGATACATGTTGCGGATACCATGCTTCATATACCGATCCAAACCAAAAAGCAAGACTTGCAATAAAACCCTTAGAAGGTGCAAAAGAAGCGGGTGCCGATATAGTAGCAACTCCATGTCCATTGTGTCATAAAGCAATGGATGGACATGATGAGCCGATATTGCAAGTAGCACAGCTTATAAATGTTGCTTGTGGAAGTAGCCCTGAGGAGACAGGAATTAATCTAAACAAAACAGAAGTTAAACTCTCAATTTAATTTCTGTTTATGAAATTTGAAATAATTGATAAAATAGGTGAAGGAAATAGAGGAGAAGTTTATAAAGTAAAATTAAAAACAGGTGAAATTGCAGCATTAAAATATGCAAAAAATTATGAAATTGAAAAAGAATGGCAGATTTTAAATTTTTTAGATGGAATTTGTGCTCCAAAACCCTTTTTTAAGGGTAAAAATTATATAATTATGGAGTTTGTAAAAGGCAAACCTTTAAAAGAGCTTATAAATACTAAAGAGTATTATATTGCATTGAAATATGCTTTAAAAGCTGCTTTTTATCTTGATGAGAACAAAATATTCCACAAACAGCTTGGCAGATATTATCATATAATTTTTAATGGGAAAAATGTGAAATTTATTGATTTTGAGAGGAGTGTTTTTCAAAATAATCCAAGAAATTTTTTGCAGATTATAGGTTATTATTTGAAAAGAGATAAAAACTTTGACCAAAATCAAATAGATTTAATTATAAATTTATATTTTAAAAATAAAAATAAAGCTTTAGAAAAAATATTGAAAATATTTAAATATTAAAGTGTTATAATTTTAGAAAAAGGAGAAAAAAATGGCAGTAAAACCAAATGTCAAACCGCTTGATATTGAAGCCACTTTTGAAGAAGAAGGGCTCGATGCTAGAGCACTTATAACCAGAACCGATAAAAAAGGAATTATAACTTTTGCTTCTAAAGCTTATAGAGATATGACAAAATATTCAAGGGATGAACTTGTTGGAAAACCACACAGCATTGTTAGGCATCCTTTAATGCCTGAAGCTGCATTTAGGGAAATGTGGGATACAATTCAAAGAGGAGAGCATTGGGAAGGAATGGTTAGAAATTTAAGAAAAGACGGGAAATATTATTGGGTTATAGTTCAGATAGATCCTATTGATGAAAACGGAAATATTGTTTATAACAAACCAGAAAAAATAGCGGGATACGTTGCAGTTAGAAGGGAACCTAGTAGAAAAGAAATTGAGGAAGCTGACGCATTATATAAAAAATTAAGAAAAGCAGAACTTTTAGCGAAACAAAATTTAAAAGATTGGGAAAAAGAGTTGTTAAAAAGTCTATGAAAGAGGGATATTTTATAAAACAATTTAAATCCCGTTATATAGGAGATGACGGGGCGGTATTAAGAATGAAAAATGTAAAGTGTAAAATTGAAAATGAAATAATTGCTAGTGATTCGTTTTTTGAGGATGTGCATTTTAAAAGAGAGTGGATGAGTTTGAAAGATATAAGTTATAAAGCAAGTTTAATTAATTTGAGCGATATTATAGTAATGAATGCAAAACCAAAATATGCAATATTAAATATTGGATTTCCTAAAACTCTTAATTTAAAAGATATAAAAAATTTGGCTGAAGGATTTAAAAAAGCTGCAAAAGAATATAATTATGAAATTATAGGTGGTGATACCATAGAAAATGAAAAAATAGCAATTTCCGTAACTCATATAGGATATACAAAAACTCCAATTTTAAGAAAAGCCAAATTAAATGAATATGTTGCTTTTACAGGAGAGCTTGGCTTTAGTGCAAAGGATTTGAAACAAGCTTTGAGATTTGGAAAAATAAACAAAAATTCAAAATTAATAAAGCCAGTTTTAAAAGACAGATTTTTTTATAAAGCTTCAAAATATATAACTGCTGCGTGTGATATAAGTGATGGTCTTTTTAAAGAACTTGAAAGAATTTCAAAAATGTCAAAATTAGGATATAAATTTTTGAAAAAATTTGATAAAAATATAGGATGCAGCGGTGAAGAGTATGAAATACTTTTTACTTTTCCAAAAAAATATCTGGTAGTGATTGAAAACATAGCAAAAATTACTAGAACCAGAATAAATGTTTTTGCACTTACAAAAAGAGGAAAATACCGCTCTTTATGCAAAGAAAATCATTTTTAAGGTTTAATATGAATGCTATTAGAGATTTATTAGATAAAAAAATATTAAAATACACAATATTGCCTTTTTTTATAGATTTGATTTTTTGGTTTTTTATATATCTGTTTTTTTCGAATAAAATAATTTCATTTTTTGTTTTTTTGTTAAATCAATTACCTTTTGGAGAGCATTTTTCACAAACGGCTGGTAATATAAGTGGAATTGTATTAACTGTGCTTTTTTATTATATAAGCGTTATTTCGACACTTGGAATTTTTACGTCGTTTTATATAGATAAAATTGTTTTGAGAATAAATGAAAAACATTATAATTTAGCACCTAAGATTTCAACATTTAAGGATACTTTAAAAGGTATTTTTGTTTCCATAAAATCTTTTTTTATATTTTTAATTATTTTTATTTTTACATTTTATTTGATTTTTGTTCCTGTTGTAAATATTTTTTATCAGATATTTATGATGAGCATATTAAACAAAAAACCGCTCATTTTTGATACTTCTTATCTTTTTACTGAACCTAAATTGATTGAGAAAAAATATAATTTTAAACTTTGGTTTTTGGTAATAATAACTTCTTTTATTTATTTAATTCCTATTATTTCACTTTTTGGATATACTTTTCAATTGGTTTTTGTAAGCCATTTTATATTAAAAAAATTAAAGGAAAATAATGATCTACAACCACACTCCGCTTGAATTTGTATTTAATAAAAATTCAGATAATTTTTTTGTAGAAGAAATTCCTTTATATCCATTTGCACATACAGGTGAATGGTTGATGCTTAAAATAAGAAAAAAAAATATAACAACACCTGAAATGATAAAAAGAATAGCTTATTATTTAAATATTACAAAAAATTTAATAGGATATGCAGGACTTAAAGATAAAGATGGTTTAACAATCCAGTGGATTAGTGTGCCAAGAAAATATAGAGATGAAATTAATAAATTTCAAGATAGAGAAATTAAAATATTAGAGCAAGATTTGCACAGAAACAAACTGAAAATAGGGCATTTAAAAGGAAATAGGTTTTTTATTAGATTCAAGAAAGTTTCTCCAACCACAGCTAAAATTCTTTTTTCACTTATTAAAGATATAAAAAAATACGGAATTCCTAATTTTTTTGGGGAACAGAGGTTTGGGAAATTTGGAAACAACTTTGAAGAAGGTAAAAAAATAGTTAATGGGGAAAAATTTGTAAAAAACAAAAGATTAAACAAACTTTTAATAAATGCTTATCAATCAAAGCTTTTTAACGAATGGTTAAAAGAGAGGATTAAATTAAGCTCTTTGTTTGAATTAAATGAGAAAGAACTTTTAAGTGCGGGTTTTGAAAAAAATATTATTAAATTTGTAAAGCCACAAAAACATCCTTTTAAATTACTACCAGGTGATATTATGACACATTATCCTTTTGGAAAACTTTTTTATCTCGAAAATGATGAAAGTAAAAGATTTTTGAATAAAGAGATAGTTCCAACAGGCTTATTGCCGGGCAAAAAAGCAATGAGAGCAAAAGATTATGCCGCAGAAATTGAAAAAAAATTTGATGATTTAATTCCTGCAAATGGAGATAGGAGAATGGCTTGGGTTTTCCCTGAAATGAAAGAGGTAAATTACAATAAGGATAAAGCGTGGTTTGAGTTTGGGTTTATATTGCCAAAAGGAAGTTACGCCACTGTGCTGGTTGAAATTTTACAAAACGGGATAAAGGAATTTTAAGATATAAAAAAACAATAATTCGCTATTTTTATATTGACATATGTTCATAAAAATAATATAATTTGATTTTGAAAGTATATTTATAAATTTTAAATAAGGATTAATATGAGTATTGAAAGAAAATCTACATTAGTAGCAATTATTGTTAGTATAATTTTAGCTATTGCGAAAGTAACAGTTGGTATTTTAAGCGGTAGTGTGGCTGTTATAGCAAGTGCACTTGATAGTGTTATGGATATGTTTGTAAGCGTTTTTAACAATATTGCACTTAAAATTTCAGAAAGCTCACCTGATAAAAGATTTAATTACGGAAAAGACAAAATAGAAGGTCTTGCCGCTCTTTTTGAGGGATTAATAATTATTGCTAGTGGTTTATTTATAATTTATGAAGCTATTAAAAAAATGATAGATAAAGAAATAATAAAAGATTTGGAT
>CAZIBT010000048.1:5995-6744 GCA_964537435.1 uncultured Nautiliales bacterium
CTTCAATTTATGTAATGGTTTTTTCTATAATTATGGTGGGTGTATTAGTTGTTTTTTTAAATTATATAGCAAAAAAAACAGACAATTTGGTTATAAAATCCGATTCGCTTCATTATAAAACAGATTTAATTACAAATGGAGCAGTTTTAGTATCTCTAATTGTAATTAAATTGACAGGTTGGTATTTTATAGATTTTATTCTATCTTTTTTTCTGGGAATTTATATTATCAAAGAAGCGTTTGAAATTGTCAAAGAAGGTTTTGAAATGCTTCTTGATGTTGCTTTGAATTTTGAAACAGTTGAAAAAATCAAAGAAATTATCAAAAAAGAGCCCTTAGTGATAGATTATCACTGTTTGAGGACAAGAAAATCAGGAAAAAGAAATTTTGTAGATGTTCATTTAGTTTTAACCCCTGATATGAAATTAAAACTTGCCCATTCCATAATTGAGAATATAGAGGAAAAAATAAGAGCAATTGAACCTGATACAAAATGGATAATAAATATTCATGCAGACCCTTATGATGATTCAACAATTAATAAAATTTTGGAAGAATGCGATTAGTTAATTGTTGGTTGATGAGTAGATGGGTGGATGGATTGATGAGTAAATGGGTGGATGAGTGGAGGGATGAGGAAGAAAAGAAAAGGAAGCAGGGAAAGGGAAGATGTTCCGAATTCTCAGTTCCCAGTTTTAAGTGAAAAATGTAAAATGAAAAGTTCTGAGTTCTAAGTTCCAAGTAATTAT
>CAZIBT010000049.1:0-6688 GCA_964537435.1 uncultured Nautiliales bacterium
AGCATTTCCTTTAATTTAAAAAAAGGATCTTCATCTGTATAAATTTTGGTAAATTTTATTTTTTTGCTTTTTAAAAATTCCGTTAGTTTCAAATCATGTTTTTTGATAAAATCTTGATATTTTTTTGTTATGTAAGAATTAAAATTGATATTAGTCTCTTTTAAACTTATTGGGTCTATAAGCTCTACATATCCTTTAAATTCCGGCCTCTCTTCAAATTTATCTCTAATAATCACAACATATGTTTCGTGTTTTAATCTATTTAGCGGTGGAATTTTATAAAAATCCCCAATTATAAAAAGAATTGATTTTTTAAGCTTATTTAAATAATCTATAAAATAAAAATCATAATCTTTTTTTATTAAATTTATTTTCGATATGTTCTCAATCGCTGCCGAAACGCCGTTTATTGTTTTTGTAGGTTTAAATCTCAAAGGTTTTGTGTCATAGATAATAAAACTAACTTTATCACCGAATTTTACAGCACTAAATCCAAGAAGTCCCATAATTTCTAAAGCAAGCTCGCTTTTTAATCTGAGGGAACCAAAATGCATTGACCCGCTTAATAGATAAAGAATAATAATATTCAGCTCTTTAGTTTCGTCAAATTCCTTTACATAAGGTTTTTGAAGTTTTGCACTTATTTTCCAGTCTATTTTTCGCGCATCTTCTTGATAATTATATTCTCTCAATTCTCTAAAATCTAACCCCTCCCCTTTTAACTTTGAGAGGTGATTTCCTGCTAGCTGGCCGAAAATTCTTTTTTTGGTATTAATAATAAGCGTTTTCATGGTATATCTATTGTATCTATTATTTCTTTTATAATAACTTTTGTTGTTATCTCATCCGCTTCTGCTTTGTAATTAAGCTTTATTCTGTGATTTAAAACCAAAGGGACTAGTTCTATTATATCGCTTGGTGCAACATAATCTTTGTTTTTAAGCATTGCATTTGCTTTTGATGCATTTACCAGTGAAATAGTGGCCCTTGGAGAAGCTCCAAGTTCAATATATTCAGAGAGTTTTATATATTTTTTTGGATTTCTTGTAGCATCAACCAAAGTTGCAATATATTTTATAAGTTCATCATCTATATGGATTGTTTTAAGTTTTTTTTGAAGGGAGAGTATTTCCTCTTTACTTGCAACAGCTTCTATTTTTTGTTCATTATCAAGAAGCTTGATTATTTTAACTTCTTCATCAAGAGAGTTATAACCTACATCTACTTTTAGCATAAATCTATCAAGCTGGGCTTCTGGGAGAGGATATGTTCCTTCCTGCTCAATTGGATTTTGTGTCGCCAAAACCATAAAAGGTTCAGGAAGCTTGAAATTCTCTTCAGCAATGCTTACTTGTCGCTCCTGCATAGCTTCAAGCAAAGCACTTTGAACTTTAGCAGGTGCCCTGTTTATTTCATCAGCAAGTAAAAAATTACTAAAAACCGGACCTTTTTTTATTTGAAACTCCCCCGTTTTTGGGTTATAAATTTCTATTCCTGTAATATCGCTCGGCAATAAATCCGGGGTAAACTGAATTCTTTTAAAATCAAGATTTATTGAAGATGCTAATGCTTTAACAGCAGTTGTTTTTGCAATTCCAGGAACTCCTTCTATCAAAATATGCCCATTTGATACCAAGCCAATTAACATCGAATCAATTAATCTTTCATGCCCTATAATTGCTTTTTTTATTTCGTTTTTTATTTTGATTAAAGTTTCCATATCTCTCCTTTTGTTACGTTATTTTAAGACTTTTTTGTTAAAAATGGGTTAAAATATTATTTTGTGGAAAAGATATGGAAAACAATATATAAATTTTAAGACACTGAGCAAATATACTCAACAAAGGAAATTTTTTATCGCTAAATAAGTTAAAATTAACTCATTTTAAACAAAAGCTTTTTTAACATCTTTTTCACTAACTTTGCAATAATTTAACTATATTTAATCAATATCAATTTAAAACAAAGTTTATATATAAAAACACAAAAAAATCTAAAATTATCATTTATTAGTGTCAAAGATTTTTATTTAATAAAGAAAGAAGATTAATCTCTTCTTTCTTTAATTCTTGCTTTTTTACCTGTTTTATTTCTAAGATAATATAGTTTTGCTCTTCTAACTTTACCTTTTCTTACTACCTCTATTCCAGCAATACTCTCAGTATATAAAGGAAATATTCTTTCAACTCCTATTGAGTTTGCCCCTATTTTTCTAACTGTAAATGTTTTGCCAGCACCAGTTCCTTTTATTGCAATTACAACACCTTCAAAATTTTGAATTCTTTCTTTGTTGCCTTCTTTAATTTTAACTGCAACTCTTACAGTATCTCCGGGTCTGAATTCAGGAATGTTTTTTCCTTCAATCTGTTTGGCTTCAAATGCCTCAATAAATCTGTTTCTCATTGTCTCTCCTTTGTGCCATTGGCCACTTTTGGGCATTCACACTTAATTTTGAACCGTAATTATAACAAATTTTTCAATTATTGCAATAAATCAGGTCTGTGAAATTTTGTTTTATAAAAAGAGGTTTTTTCTTTCCATTCTCTTATTTTTCTGTGATTCCCACTCTTAAGGATTTTTGGAACTGTTCCATTTTTTGAAAAAGCAGGCGCTTCAAGTAAATTATCATTAAAACTCTCTTCTTTCAAAGACTCCATATTTCCAAGCACCCCTTCAATATTTCTCAAAACACTATCAGCTATAACCAAACTGCCAAGCTCTCCTCCTGTTAATATAAAATCCCCTATACTTATTACTTCATCTGCAAAATCCTCAACTAGCCTTTCATCAAAACCTTCATATCTTCCACTAACAAGAATTAAAACTTTTTCTTTTGCAAAACGAAGAGCATCTTTTTGATTGTATCTTTTACCAACAGGTGTTAAAAAAATTGTTTTTGAATGGGAATATTTCGTTTTTAAAAATTTTAGGGCATTTCTAAGGGCTAAATTATCAATAATCATACCCGCACCACCACTTACTATTTCGGTATCAATCTTTTTATGTTTATCAGTAGAAAAATCACGAAAATTTATAAATTCTAAACTAAAAAGATTTTTCTGCAAAGCTCTTTTTAAAATAGAATCTTCAAAATAAGGAGCTATTAGATTTGGAAAAAGCGTTACAAAAATAATTTTCAAAAAAATTCCTTATGAAAAGTGGTCTTAGGGATATTAGAGGTTGTAAAATAGTATATTAGTGTATTTGTTATTTGTGTATTATGTAATTTTAGGTGCGCAGTATGCGGTGTGCAAGATTTTTTTAAGAATTTTTTATTTTCCATTTCAATTTTCCATTTATTTTAGTGATTCTAAAATTTCAAATGCACCTTTTGTGATTATTATTTTATTATCAATATCTACATCTAGAACTTGTCTTTTAAAATCTATCAAAAATCTTTTGGGATAACCTTCTTTTAGCAACATTTCATCTGTTTTTATAACCAGATAATCAACATCCGCCCTCTCTATTTCAATCACTTTACCAAGTTTTTGATTATTTTCAATTATTTCACATCCTATAATATCAAACCAAAAATATTCGTTTTTTTTGAGTTTTATATTTTTTTTAGTTTCTTCTTGAGTAATATAAAGCATTCTATTTACAAGCTTTTGAGCCTCTTCTGGAGTTTGTATGCCTTTAAATTTAACAAGTGATTTTTTCAAATCTATTTTATCAATAGTAAGCGTTATTTTATCTGACACAAAAGTTTTCCCCGGTTTAAACTGTTCGGGGAAATCTGTTAATAAATGAAGTTTTTGCCAGCCTTTGATACCGTGTGTTTTTCCTATTTTGGCAATAGGTATTTTTTTACTCATCTAAAACTTTTACAGTTATTTTGTAATTTTTATCCTCTTTAGCCCTACATCCACTTATAACCGTTTTAATAGCTTTTACCATTGAACCATCTTTTCCGATAATTCTCCCAGCATCACCCTTTTTTGCCCAAATAACTATTTCATCAAAATCATTATGGGGAATAATTTCAGTTTTTATTTTTTCCGGATGAAAACTTAACATTTTAGCAAACTGAGTTACAAAATCGACAACCATTAAGCGTTAGCTCTTTCTTCATAAATTTTTTTAAGTTTTTCAACTCTTTCACTCATTTTTGCACCTACACCAAGCCAATAATTAATTCTTTCTAAATCCATTTCTATAGTTTTAGGCTCTGTTAAAGGATTATAATAACCAACATTTTCTATCCAACCGCTATCTCTTCTTCTTCTTGAATCTGTTACAACTATTCTATAAAAAGGTCTTTTTTTTCTACCGTATCTAGCGAGTCTGATTTTAACCACGCTTACTCCTTTAATTTATTTTTATTTACTCCCGCCCAAACCTACCCATTATTATTTAATAATTTGAAATTTTAATCAATTATTTAGGAAAATTCAAGCCTTTTGTCATATTCATAAGCTCTTTCATATTAGGAATTTTCTTTCCAGCAAATTTTTTAGCCATTTTTGCGGCATTTTGAAATTGTTTGTTAATTCTATTAACTTCTTGCACACTAAGCCCTGCACCTCTCGCAATTCTTCTTCTTCTGCTGGCGCTTTCTTTTATTAAATGAGGATTTTCTCTCTCTTTTTTTGTCATTGAACTTATCATTGCTTTTATTTTTTTAATTTCGCTTGAATTTTCCAAATCAACATTTTCAAGCTGTTTCATCATACCACTCATACCAGGTATCATTGATAAAAGATTTTTCATACTCCCTAGTTTTTTCATCTGCTCAAGCTGATTTAAAAAATCCTCATAATTAAACTGCCCTTTTTTAAGTTTTTTGGTAAGCTTTTTTGCTTCTTTTTCATTAATTACAGCCGAGGTTTTTTCTACAAGCCCTTCAATATCTCCTGCGCCCATAATTCTTCCAACAATCCTATCCGGCACAAAAACTTCCAAATCTGCTATTTTTTCACCTGTTCCTATAAACCTTAGGGGTTTACCTACCTGATGAGCAATACTAAGAGCCACCCCGCCTTTGCTATCTCCATCATATTTGGTTAATATAACACCGGTAATTCCAAGCTTTTCATCAAACTGTTTTGCAGTATTTAGGGCATCTTTACCGGTTAGGGAATCTGCAACATAAAAAATTTCATCGGGGTTAATTGCTTTTTTCATTCTTACAAGCTCATCCATAAGCTCTTCATCAATAGCCAAACGCCCGGCTGTATCGATTAAAACCACATCGTAAAACTTTTCTTTTCCTAATTCAATACCTTTTTTTGCTATTTCAACGGGGTCTTTGAGATTTTCATCATAATAAATATCCAGCCCATTTGCCTCGGCAAGTTGTTTTAACTGCTCAATTGCAGCCAATCTTTGCAAATCGGCTGCAACCATCAAAACTTTTTTCTTTTTAAAAGTTTTTAGATAATTAGCAAGCTTTGCTGTGGTAGTGGTTTTACCGCTACCTTGAAGACCTGTCATCATTACAACAGTTGGAGGCTTTGGAGAAAATACAAATCCATAATTTCCAGGAGCAGTTAAAATATCCGTAAGGGCTTTATCAAGTGATTTTAAAAAATTTGCTTTTCCTATACCTCTTTTTTTAGTTTCAAGTTCAACTTCTCTTAAAAGTTCCTTTACAACCTTAAAATGAACATCTGCTTTTAATAAATTTTTTTTAAGTTCGTTCAGCGCTTTTTTAAGTGCTTTTTCATCATCTTTCATTCTAATTTTGTTTATTGCACTTTTAAAACCTTCACTGATTTTATCAAACATATTGCTCCTTTGTATATTTATAGACCAATTAAAAACTATTTCAAAATTCTATCAAATTTATATTTAACTCAACATTCTTTACTCTCAACTCTCTCTCATCCACTCTTCTGCTATTTTTTTTCTTTTTTTCTCTTATTATCATTTTCTTCTTGCATTTTAAAGTCTCTTGGCTCGGGGGATATAAATTCATAATCAAAAATCTTAAATTTATGATGATGAAGCATTACTCTTTTATATGGATCTCCTCCGTATTTTTCATCTCCTATAATAGGATGGCCTATTGCTTTTAAATGTGCTCTTATTTGATGAGTTCTGCCTGTTTGAATAACAGCTTTTATTTTCGATTTACTCCTAAATGCCAATATCGGCTCTATTTCAGTTATAGCTTCTTCACCATCAGCTCTGATTTTTGCATATGCCCCTGCTTTTGTTTTTATTATTTTAATAGGTAGATTTATAATTTCTTTTTGAGCAATTATTCCACTAACCCAAGTTATATATTCTTTATAAACATTTCTGTTTTTAAATTCTTTAATAGCATTTTTTCTAAATTCATTATTTTTCACCAAAACCAAAATACCGCTTGTCTCTTTATCAAGTCTATGAAGCAAAGGTAAATTAAATTTTTTTGAAATTTCTTCGCTTGTTAAAAAGGAAGGTTTATTTAAAACCAAAATATTTTTATCTTCATAAATTTTTTTTATAGATTGAATTTTTTCTACTTTAAATTTTGTTTTTACAGGAAGCAAACCTCTTGCAATTTGGAGCTTTTTTTCTTTTACATATACCAATCCCCTATCTATCAGCTCTTTTGCGGCTCTATTGGATATGCCTTCTTGTTTTGCAAGTAAAATATATGCTTTTTCTTTCAAATTTTTCCTTTTTTAAAATTATAGCAAATTAAGTGATAAGTGCGTAGTGTATATGAAGTGTGGAGTGTGAATGGATAATTTTGAAA
>CAZIBT010000050.1:0-6526 GCA_964537435.1 uncultured Nautiliales bacterium
ATTTACAATAGCCTCCCCTATTTTCGCATTTACATCAAAAAATCCGAAAATAGACAAAATACCCTGCATTAAAACTGATTTTCCCGCACCACTTGGACCTGTAAAAACAATTAATCCTTTTGAAAATTCTAGCTCAACTTCACTAAATTCAAGCTCCACTTCTTTAAAAGTAACATATTCTTTTAAATAAACCCTTTCTATCATTTACCTTCACCCCAATGAAGTTTCTCTCTTAAAACATCAAAATAATTTCTTTTAAGCCTGTGTATAAGAAGTGTTGGTTTTTGCGCTTTTTTTAGAGTTATTTTATCTTCTATCGAATAAATTTCCTGACCATCTATTATAAGTTTTGCGATATCCTCTTTTACTTTTACTTCAAGTATAAAATTACTCGGTAAAACCAAAGATCTTTGTGTAAGTGAATGCGGACATATTGGAGTTAAAATAAAACTCTCCGTCAAAGGATACACAACAGGCCCTCCGGCACTCAAATTATATGCAGTAGAACCTGTGGGAGTTGAGAAAATAAGCCCATCTCCTCTGTATGTATTTAAAAAGCTCTCATTAGTATCCACCTGTATATTTATCATTGATGAAATTACATCTTTACTGATTACTACATCATTAAAAGCATAAAGTTTTTTATTTTTATAAATTATTTCAATAACCATTCTTTTATCAATTCTATATTTGCCCTCTAAAAACTGATTTAAAAATTCTTCGATATTATCGGGATTGATATCTGTTAAAAATCCCAGATTTCCTGCATTTATACCCAAAACAGGTTTATCATATTTATATGCTCTTCTACTAACTGATATCAACGTTCCATCTCCTCCAAGAGCCACTATAAAATCAACGCTTGAACACATTTCATCAAAATCAATACCCAAGAGTCCGAGCGCCTTTGCAGAAAACGAATCAATTAAAACATCTATATTTTTATTTTCGAAAATTTTTTTTATTTTTAAAAACGTATTTTTAAGCGCAGCGGTATTTTTTGGTTTCAAAACAAACCCTGCTTTCATTTATTGCCTTTTTTATAGAAATTATATCAAAGATAATTTTTAATTATATAAAGAAAAATATTTGTAATTAATAATTTTTTTCGTTATAATGTTCAAAAAGGAGTTATTATGAAAAAAGAAAAATCAATTGAACTTTTAAACAAAGCCATTGCAGAAGAATTAAGTGCAATACATCAATATATGTATTTTCATTTTATTCTGGATGATTTGGGTTATGATTTGCTTGCTAGCATTTTCAAAAAAACAGCAATAGATGAAATGTTACATACAGAAATGTTTGCAGAGAGAATTTTATTTTTGGGCGGTGAAATAGAAATGAAATCCTCATCAGAAGTTAAACATATAAGAGATCCTAAAGCAATGTTAGAGTGGGCTATGAAAAGTGAAGAGGATGCAATGGATATGTATAACGATTTTGCTATTCTTGCTTCAAACGAAGCTAAAGATTCTGGAACAAAACAACTGTTTGAAAAAATAATTATGGATGAAGAAAGACACTTTGAAACATTTGAAACAGAATATGAAAATCTTAATAAATTCGGTGATAGATATCTAGCTCAACAAGCGATGGAAAGAAGTAAAAGAATGGGTGCAATGGGAGGAGAAAATGGCTAGATTAGTAAAATTTACCCAACACAAACCTTTAAAACTTGAAACAAATGAAGGTGTAAAATTTATCTGTCAATGCGGACTTAGTAAAAAAATTTCCTTTTTGTGATGGGCATCATAAAAAAACTTTAGATGAAAAAGAGAGTAAACTTTATGTTTATGATGAAGAAGGAAGGGTTAAAATATAATTTATAAATTTTTCTCTTGCTTTTTCTGCTTTTTTTATATATTTTAATTTTTTTAAAACAATTGTAGTGGAATTGTATCCGAATTTTTTCATAAGTTTTTCGCATTTATAATAATCATGAGCTAGTCCTAAATAATCCTGTATTTTTTTCAGATATTTTTCAAATGACGGGTTAGTATATCTGCATTTTTTAACTTCAATTCTTATTTTATGAAGAGTTTTATCATCTTGCCCTAAAAACGTATTCATTAGTAATTTTTTGCATTTTCCCAAACTTAAAGCTGGTTTATCAGATTCTTTTTTAATAATTTCGTTTTTGAAATTTTTCAAAAATTTTAAAAATTTTTTCCTTAATTTATTATGTTTTTTTTGAAGATATTTAATTATTTTCTTTTTTTTGCATATTTTAATTAAAACATCAGTGTCTCTTAGCTTGGATGAATTTTTCAATAAATATTCCAACCCTTTATCCGTTTTGTTTTCTAGTGAAAGTAAAGAGAGTTTTTTCCTTGACAAAACCCTTAAATCATGTAAAGTATCAGGATTATCATTTTTTATATATTTTTGTATTAATTTTTCCATATATACCTTTTTATAAAAGAATTTATTCTTCATAAATTTATTTTATTATATCACATTTTGTTATAATTTCGACAAAAAAGGAAATTGATGAGAAGCCATTATTGTGCAGAACTTAATGAAATGAATGTGGGAGAGGAGGTAAAACTTATAGGTTGGGTAAATTCCCACAGGGACCATGGAGGTGTTATTTTTATAGATCTTAGAGATAGAAGTGGAATAATACAAATAGTTGCAGACCCAGCTGATAGCAAAGAAGCTCACGCAGCAGCGGAAAAAGTAAAAGATGAATATGTTATTAAAATAGAAGGAAAAGTCAGATTAAGAGGAGAAGGGCTTGAAAATCCAAAATTAAAAACAGGTAAAATAGAAATAGTAGCCTCTTCTTTGGAAATAGAAAATACTTGTGAAACACTTCCTTTTCAAATAGGCGATAAAAATGTCAATGAAGAATTAAGGCTTAAATATAGATTCCTAGATTTAAGAAGCAAAGATATGCTTGAAGGATTTATTTTAAGAAGCAAAGTTACAAAAGCTATAAGAGATTATTTTGACAAAAACGAATTTATTGACGTTGAAACTCCTGTTTTAACCAAATCTACACCTGAGGGAGCAAGGGATTATCTTGTTCCTAGCAGGGTTCATCCGGGCGAATTTTATGCTCTTCCACAATCTCCACAGCTATTCAAACAAATATTAATGGTAGCAGGATTTGATAGATATTATCAAATAGCAAAATGTTTCAGGGATGAAGATCTAAGAGCCGATAGACAGCCAGAATTTACACAGGTTGATGTTGAAATGAGTTTTGTAACGCAAGATGATGTTATTAAAATAATTGAAGGAATGGTAAAAGAAGCTTTTTCGGTAGCGGGGATTGATATTAAATTACCTGTTAAAAGAATAAGCTATGCGGAAGCTATGGAAAATTACGGAAGCGATAAACCAGATTTGAGATTTGATCTGGCTATGACAGATGTTTTAAACGAGTTCAAAGATTCAACCAATGAAATATTTGCTGATATTGCAAAAGACGCTAAAAACAATAGAATCAAAGCTCTTAAAGTTCCCGGAGGAGATAATTTTTATTCAAGAAAAATGTTAAAAGAACTTGAAAATTATGTAAGAAAATTTGGAGCAAAAGGACTTGCATACATTCAGGCCAAAGAAGAAGGATTAAAGGGGCCTATTTTAAAATTTTTAAGTGATAATTCACTCAAAAAAATGCTTGAAAAACTAAATCTTAAAACAGGAGATTTGGTCTTTTTCGGAGCAGGAGATAAAAAAACAGTTCTTGATTATATGGGAAGACTAAGGGTTAAAATAGCAAATGATATGGGATTAATAAAAGAAAATGAATATAATTTTGTATGGATTGTCGATTTTCCTATGTTTGAACGTGATGAAAACGGCAATCCAACTCCGCTTCATCACCCTTTCACCATGCCCGATATGAATACTTGGGATGAAGAAAATTTTGAGGATATAAAATCAATTGCCTATGATTTAGTTTGCAATGGATATGAAATAGGAGGCGGAAGCATAAGGATACATAAAGAAGAAATACAAAAAAAAGTATTTAAATTTTTGGGAATAAATGACATCGAAGCAAAAGAAAAATTCGGATTTTTGCTGGATGCCCTTAAATTTGGAGCTCCACCTCACGGAGGTTTTGCTTTGGGACTTGATAGAGTAATTATGCTTATGAGAAAAACTGATAATATAAGAGATGTTATAGCATTTCCAAAAACACAAAAAGCTCAATGTTTATTAACCAATGCACCAAGCGAAGTAGACAAAACTCAGCTTAAAGAACTGCATATTAGAATAAAAAAACCAAAAACCGAAAATGAATAAAAAAATAAATACATTTTCTTTGGCTGATTTAAAAACGGGTGATGTTTTTAAAATTATAGATTATGACAAAAGCTGTGGCAATTTTAAATATAGATTACAGGACCTAGGAATACACAAAGGTCAAATGGGGCAGGTTTTAAACAAAACTCTTTTTGGTCCCATTGAAATTGAAATAGATGATAAAAAAATAGCAATTGGAAGAGGAATGAGCAAAAAGATTTTCGTAAAAAAATTTGAATGCCCAATTTTATAGGAAAATGGCTAGATGAGTGGATGAGTATATATGTAAAACTCATAATCCCATCCACCCATCTACCCATTAACAACATAAGGAGTAACAATGAAAAAACTGTTTTTAATCATAGGAGCACCAGGAAGCGGTAAAACAACAGATGCAGAGCTTATTGAAAAAAGAAATCCTGATTTAATAAAACACTATTCCACCGGTGATTTATTAAGAGCAGAAGTTGCAAGCGGAAGTGATCTTGGCAAAAAAATAAAACAATATATTGATAATGGAAAATTAGTTCCTTTGGAAATTGTTATAAATACAATCAAAAATGCAATAGAAAAAGCGGATAAGCCTATTGTCATAATAGATGGTTTTCCAAGAAGCGTGGAGCAGATGAAAGCATTGGATGAAATGTTAAAAGAAAATAAAAATATAGAACTTGTTGAGGTAATTGAAATTGAAGTTAGTGAGGATGTAGCAAGAGATAGGGTGTTAGGTAGAGCAAGAGGAGCTGATGATAATGTAGAAGTTTTTAATAACAGAATGAAAATTTATCTTGAACCACTATCAGACATAGAAAATTTTTATTCTTCACAAAACAAACTTGTAAAAATAAATGGTGAAAGAAGTATTGAAGAAATAGTTAATGATATAGAAAAAGAGATAAAAAGCAAAATTTAATGAAAATTTTTCAAGTAATAATCGGAACAGAAATTTTAAACGGCAGGAGAGAAGATAAGCATTTTAAATTTTTAAGGGACGAATTGCTTAAAAGAGGATATGAACTTTTTGCCTCTTTTATCATAAAGGACGATCCCGACTTTATGGAAAATATATTTAATTTAATAAAAAACACAAATAATTCTTATCTGTTTTGTTATGGCGGAATAGGAGCTACTCCAGATGATTACACAAGGAAAATTGCAGCCAAAGTTTTTAGCAATAATAAAATGGAATATAATAATGAATTTAAAAAATTAATAGATACAAAATTTCCAAATGAAAATAATACCAATAAATATGTTTTAGCTTTATGGCCAAAAAATGCAAAACCTTTATGGAATAATCCTGTAAATAAATTTCCGGGATTTTACATTGAAAGTAGATATTTTTTTATGCCTGGGTTTCCACAAATGGCTCATCCTATGACAATTGAAGCGATTAATAAATTTTTCCCTGTTAAAGAAAAAAAGGAAAGATACACTTTAATCGCTTTTGCAAAAGAGAGCGAAATGCTTGAAATTATGAAAAAAATTCCAAAAACGGTTGAATTTTCAACTCTGCCAAAACTTGATTATACATCAGAAATTTCTTTTGCCGGAGAAAATTCAAAAGAAATTTATGAATGGTTTAAAAAAGAATTATCCAAAAAAAATATCAAATACAAGGAGTTACCATCTATTACTTATTAATAGCAATCAGCATTATAATAATTATTTTTGCTTTTTTAAATTTATTTTCAGCAAAAAATATAAAAAAAACAACTGAAAATTACATTTATGTAGCCACAACAAAAGCAGGTTATTTTATTGGAGCAGTTCTTTTCTCGCTTGCTCTTTTGGTAATAATGGCATTTCAAGCAATGCCATATGAATTTAATTTCAAAATTTTCTCAATTCTTTTGTTTTTCTTATCTATTTTCATTCTCTCACTTAGCCATCTTATTTATTATATAAGCGCAAAGAAAAAACTCAATGATTTTGAGGAATTTTTCAAAAAATTCGATATTGATTTAAAAAATACATGCCATCTTTTAATGTTAAAACATATTATTTCAAAAGAAAAAAACGAGGAAAAAATAAAAGAAATTTTTAAAATGAATAAACATTTATGCGATAAAAAAAATTAATTTTTATTTTCGCACCTTAATTTCTCTTGCACTTTGATATGGTTTATTCTCTCAATAAGAGCATCTAGTTCTTTTAATTGTTCTTCACATTTTTTTTGAAGTTCTTCTTTTTTTTCATTCAATACTTTTAGCTGTCTTTCGATCTCCTCAATAGGAATGGCACACTGCTTTGCCGCCTCTTCTTC
>CAZIBT010000051.1:0-6423 GCA_964537435.1 uncultured Nautiliales bacterium
ATACAACTCACCAATAACTAATACACTAATAACCAATATACTAGCTTACAAATTTACCACTTCTAATTCTATCAGCTTCCATAATTTCAATCTCTCTTGCTCCACTCACCACTATCCCTTCATCAGGAACATAATTAAGTTCATTATTTCTATCAGGATAATCAACTGCATTTAAAATTACCCTCATTGCATTGAGCCTTGCTAAATGTTTATTATCACTTCTAATTACAGTCCAAGGAGCATAGTGGGTATGTGTCGCTTTTAGCATTTTGTATTTCATTTCGGTAAATTCATCCCATTTATCCTGAGCTTGAAGATCAATTTCGCTTAGTTTCCATTGTCTTAAAGGATCACGTCTTCTTTTTTCAAATCTTTTTGCCTGTTCTTCTTTTGAGATAGAGAGATAAATTTTAACTAAAATTGTTCCTTCCATAACCAGAGATTTTTCAAACATAGGACATTCTTGCATAAAAGTTTTGTATTGCTCTTTTGTGCAAAATCCAAAAACAGGCTCAACCATAGCCCTATTATACCAGCTGCGATCGAATAACACTACTTCCCCACCTCTTGGAAATTGCTCAACATATCTTTGAAAATACCATTGTGTCTTTTGCACATCACTAGGTTTTCCTAGGGCTACCACTCTATAGTGTTTTTCATTCATATACCTGACAATTCTCCTGATTGTCCCACCTTTGCCTGCAGCATCTCTACCCTCAAATAAAACTATCATTCTTTTATTTGTATTTTCAAGATATTTTTGCATTTTTATAAGCTCAGCCTGATAAGGTTTGAGTTCTTGCTCTTGCATATATTTTTTTACAGCTTTTTTGTGAACTCTTTTTAAATCAACAAAATCGTGTATAAGATCATCCAATTTCATTCTTTTATTTCCCACAAGCACATATTCAGGGTTTTTAAGTTCATTTATGTTTATTTTTTCCATTTGAAACTCCATAGCCTTTTTTGATATTATACTAAAAAAGGCTATGTATGATAATTGCACTTTTTAATTCAAAAGGAGGTGTAGGCAAAAGCACAACTTGTGTAAATCTAGCATATTTGACATCACAAAAATATAAAACACTTTTAATTGACCTAGATACACAAGGGGCGAGTAGCTATTTTTTTGACAAGAAAGTAAAAAAAAGAAATCTTTTAAACAAAAATCCTTCAAAAATAGTAAAATCTACTCAATTTTACAATCTTGACATCATTCCAGCTGACAGTGAATTTGAAAAATATAAAAAAAATCTAAAAAAACTGCTTATACCTGATTATGAATTTATTTTTATAGACGCACCAGCAAATATAAATCCTCTAACCAGAGATATATTAAAACTTTCAAATCTTGTAATTGTCCCTGCATTTCCAAATATTCTATCACTTAGAACGTATAATCAATTATTATCGCTTAATTTAAACAAAAACCTTAAACTCCTTTTAAACAGGGTTGAAAATAAAGAAATTCACAAAAGAGTTATTAAAACAATTACTAAACTTCCTAAAAATCAATATTTTAGAAATTTTATTCCTAAAAGTGAATTAATTGAAGAGATGCCTTTTTATAAAAAACCGGCCGTTATGAAAAGTGAGAAAATAAAAAAAGCTTATATAAATGTATTAAAAGAAATTTTTTGATACTCATATTGCTTAAAATTTTCTCTCCACCACTTTATCAGCAATTATTTGAAGTTTTGGGATATTGTATTTTTGAATAACTTTTTTTGCTTCATTTACAAGTTCTTTTGCCTCAAAATAGCATTTTTGAATAACTCCAAATTCTTTCATTTTATTTTTAATCCAGATTTTTTCAAATTCATTTAAATCTTTTTTAAACATTGATTTTAATTTTTCTTTTTCATTTCCATTCATAGCTTCATAAAGATAAATGTAAGGCAAAGTCATTTTGCCTTCTTTAAAATCAAGCATTGAAGGTTTTCCAAGTGTATTTTCATTTTGAGTAATATCTAATAAATCATCAATTATCTGAAAAGCAAGGCCAATATTTTTACCATAGAGCGCAAAATCATTCTTATCAAATCCTTCGGCAACAGCAGCAGCTTTGCAACTTGCTTCTATTAGTGAGGCAGTTTTTTTGTAAATCATTTGCATATATTTATTTTTATCTAGATTCATCTCATATGAAAGTTTAACATCCTCAAGCTCTCCTTGAGAGAGTAAATAAACCGCATTTGAAATAGTTTTTGCTATCTCTTCTCCAAAATCAATAAGCTCAAAAAACGCTCTTGAATAAATAATATCACCAAGCATCACAGCTGTAAAATCACCATATTTAGCATTAATCGAAGCTATTCCCCTTCTAAGAGTTGCTTCATCAATTACGTCATCATGCAAAAGACTTGCCAAATGTATAGCCTCAACAACAGCAGCAAGTTTATCAGATTTGGGCGAAATACTCATAATTAAAGTGCCTCTAACACCTTTTCCTTTTTGAATATCTTTATATTCTTCAAATTCATTAAACATATCATCTAAAATATCATAAAAACTCATTTTTTACCTTTGTAATCAATTTTTAATTTCTTTTCATAATTTTTATTCAAATATAATTCAAATTCTATCAAATCACGTGAAAATTTATTCACCTTTACATACAAAACAGGATTAAAATCAGGAAAATCGGTTATATTTATTTTAAATTCATTAAGTCCAAACTGATTAAAAAGTGTAATTTGCCTAGGAAATTTATCTTTAAAATAAATGATATTCAATACCTTGTTTTTATATAAAGTCCATCTTAATTTGAAATGTGTGGTAAAGTTTTCGTAATATATTGTAAAAAAAGCATACTGATCTTTTTTTAAAGAAAAATTAAAAGGCAAATTTATAAAAACTGCAAATAAAAAAACAGGAGAAAGAAACAAAAAAAACTTATTCATTTTTTGTCAAAATATTGGCCATTGAATCAATATATAAATCTGTAAGCGCTTCTTCAACTTCTGCAGATTTATTAAATTTTGCTTCTAGTATTTTTTGTTCTAGCTCTTCACCTAATAATTCTTCTGCCAATATCTCCAAAATCGCCATTCGCTCAAATATATTTTCAAGTTCTTCTGTTACAAGATTTTTATTTGCATTAAAAACTATCTCGAAAAATTTGTCTTTTGGTGTTTTTTTTTCATCAAACGGATCAAACATTACAACTCCTTAACATAATAATTTTACTCTAAACTATTTCATTTTTCATAATTTTTGGAAATGTATTAAAATAGATCTCTTTTGCATCTTTTAAATCAATTTCAACACTGTTTATTTTTATTTTATCACCACCAATTTTACCTATTTTTTCAAAATATATGCCTTTTAGCTTACACAATTTTTCAAACTCTTTTTCGTCCTCTGGATAAACTTCAACCAAAGCTCTGCTTAAACTTTCAGCAAAAATATCAATATCACTATTTACTTTTATATTAATTTCAACACCTTTATCACTTATACAAGCCCATTTGTAAGCTGCTATTGCAACTCCTCCTGATGAAATATCTTTTGCACTTTGTATTAAATCGCTTTTTAATACATCCCAAAGTTTTAGTTCTTTTTCAAAATCAACTTCCGGATGCTCTCCCCCTACTTTACCAGCGAAAACTTTCAGATACAAACTTCCACCAAATTCACTTTTACTCTCACCCAATATATAAATACTGTTTCCTTCTTTTTTAAATTCAGAGCTTCTATAATCATCACTTACACCAACTATTGCAATTTCAGGTGTCGGATAAATCCCCTCGCCTTCATTTTCATTATAAAGAGATACATTTCCACTTACTACTGGTGTATTTAAAGCTGCGCAAGCCTCTTTAATTCCTTCGCATCCCTCTTTGAACTGCCACATAATTTCTGGATTTTCGGGATTTCCGTAATTTAAACAATCTGTAATTGCTTTTGGAGTGATTTTTTTAACAGCAATATTTCTGCCTGCTTCCATAACAGCAGCAGCCGCTCCCAATTTCGGATTGATATAACAAAATCTTGCATTACAATCTGTGCTCATTCCTATATATTTTCCATTTTCCTTAACTCTTATTACACTTCCATCAACTCTTTTAGTATCAACAGTATTTGTCTGAACCATTGAATCATATTGTTCATATATCCACGCTTTATCAACAACTTCACTCTCTCTTATAAGTTTTTCGAAAGCCTCTTGGGGATTGATTTTGGGTATTTGAACATTTTTGATGGTTTTTAAATATTCGGGTTTTTTTATTGGTCTGCAAAGTTCAGGTGCCTCATCAGTAATAGGACCTACTGGAATATCGGCAACTTTCTCACCATGCCAAAAAAGTTCCACTTTTCCCGTATCGGTAACTTCACCTATAACTTCTGCATCCAAATCCCACTTTTTAAATATTTCTATAATCTTTCTCTCATATCCTTTTTTTGCACAAATAAGCATTCTTTCTTGTGATTCACTAAGCATAAGCTCATAAGGATTCATACCCTCTTCTCTCATTGGGACTTTATCTAGATACATTTTAAGTCCGCTTCCGCTTTTACTTGCCATTTCAAAACTGCTTGATGTAAGTCCAGCGGCTCCCATATCTTGAATACCTACAATATAATCTGTTTTAAATAGCTCTAAACATGCTTCCATAAGTAATTTCTCTGTAAAAGGATCTCCAACCTGAACCGTAGGCCTTTGGTCCTCATCACCTTCTTTGAAACTATCACTACTCATAACAGCCCCACCAAGTCCATCTCTTCCTGTTTTACTTCCCACATAAATTACAGGATTTCCAACTCCCTCAGCTTTGGCATAAAAAATCTCATTTTGAGGTGCAATTCCAAGAGAAAAGGCATTAACTAAAATATTACCCTTATAACTATCTTCAAAAGCACTCTCGCCACCAATTGTAGGCACTCCTATGCAGTTTCCATATCCCGCAATTCCTGCTACAACTCCGCTTAAAAGATGTCTATGAAGCTTGGCAATCTCATCATTACCTTTTATATGTGCGAATCTTATAGCATTAAGATTTGCAACGGGCCTTGCACCCATTGTAAAAACATCTCTGAGTATTCCTCCAACTCCTGTTGCAGCTCCTTGATATGGTTCTATAAAACTGGGATGATTGTGGGATTCCATTTTAAATACAGCAGCCATACCATCGCCAATATCAATAACTCCCGCATTTTCTCCAGGACCTTGAATAACCCAAGGGGCTTTTGTAGGAAAACCTTTTAAATAACATTTACTCGATTTGTAACTGCAGTGTTCGCTCCACATTGCACTAAAAACACCAAGCTCTACTAAATTTGGTTCACGACCTAAGATTTTTATAATATGCTCATAATCTTCTTTGCTTAATTTATGTTTGGCTAAAATTTCATCAAGATTATTTTTATCAATTTTCATATATCCCATATTTAACCTTTTTTATTTGAATTTTACCATTAAAATTCAATATTCTCAATATTTCTTTGTGGAGAGAGTTTTATAAGAAGTTTTTGTGAAAAAAGCTCATGACATTTAGGACATCTAGTTGAATACAGCGGAAATGTTTTTTTGCAATTTTCGCAGTAATATTCGAATTCTAATTCTGCCATTCCTTTTGGGAGATATTTTAAACATTCAATTTCAAAAGGTGCTTTTTTTTGACATTTTTTTTTCTTTTTTGCAGCAAGTATATTACAAAATTTGTCATTTTCGGGTATATCGTTTCTATTAAAATATAAATCCAAATGCTCATAAACATCTAGAATTTTATAAGCTTTATGGGGATTTGTTTTGAAAAGATATTCAACATATTCTCTTTTAACAAAAGGATAAAGTTTATAAATATCATCAAACGTTTTTATATCTCCACAAAAATCATTTATTTTACAAGAATTTCTCAAAAAAAGCTGTATAAGGGCATTAGCCTTTTCTTTAGGAAGATTAATTTCAAGCTCCTCAAAAATTTCCAAAACATCTACAATTTCTTTAATATTTCCCAGTTTTTCATTAATTAAAATCAAAAGTTTCAAAGCTTCACTGTTTCTTGGAGTAGTTTTTAAAATTCCATATACAATTTCTAACGCTTTTTGCAAGAAACCAGCTTTGAAATATAAATTAGCAATATTTAAAAGTATTTCATTTGAAGGTTTTTTCTTTTCAATCAAAAGAAAAATTTCTAAAGCTTTTTCGTAATTTCCTTCTTTTTCATATGCTTTTGCAAGCAAAATCATGGCATTTATTGGATTTTCTAAATCTTTTGTGGATATATATTCGAAATTTTTGATTAAATTCTCTATCTCTTTTTTTCTGAAATATTCTCTTATTTTTTCAAAAGCCAAAGAAAAAATTGCTGCAAACAAAATAAGCAAAAAAAATATAATAATACTAAAAAGTGGATCTCTGTAATTCATTTACACTCCATATTTTGAAACTGACTAAATAAGATTTTATAACAATAATAA
>CAZIBT010000052.1:0-6391 GCA_964537435.1 uncultured Nautiliales bacterium
CTAATTCCAGTGATAATTTTGCAATTAGACCTCAAAATTTTGCAATTACAAACATACCTTCTAAAATAAAAGCCGGAAGTGAATTTAATTTAACTATTCAGGCATTGGATTATGATAGTAATCCTTCAAAAGATTATAATGAAAGTTTAAGTATGAGTGGAAGCTCTCCAGAACTAAATTGGACAGAAAATAATATCAATTGTATTACTGGTGATTTAGAAAAAAAAGATGGGGGAAATTTTAAAAACGGTGAAACAAACATTACACTTAATTATAATGAAGTAGGGGATTTAAATATTACAATAAAAGAAATTGAAGGAAGTGAATTTGCAAAAATTGATGAGGATGACACACCTAATAATCAACGATTCATAACTCCAATAACTAAAACTATAACTATAGTGCCTCATCATTTTGAAGTAGATGTAAATGTAAGCAATTTTGATGACAATTTTACATATTTAGATAGTAATTTAAGCATTTATTCTTTGATTGATTTAAATATTACTGCTCAAAACGAACAAAATGAGACTACTGAAAATTATAATGCAAAATGTTATGCCAAAAACGTGGATGTTAATTTAACTCCTGATATTTTCAGGCATAATGAAACTTTATTAAAAAATGTGTTATATAAAATATTTTATGTTGATTCAAACACTACCGTTTATAAAAATAGTGATATTAATTTCAGCATAGGCGAAGGAAATTTTACAACAGATCATAATGGAAGTGCTTTAGTTAAAATTCATTTGAATTTTGAAAGAAATATTTCGAATCCTGAGGATCCTTTTGAATATAATATAACAAATGCCGAGGTTAATGACAGCGATATAAAATTGACATATTTAAATTCTGATGGCAATGCAACATTTTATTACGGGAATATATATATGATTGATATGATTACTTCAAAAAATGATTTTAATATTTCCCAAAAAATTTTGATGTTTGATGATAATTCTAGTGATACTTATAAGCCTAATTCCGATGAAATTTTGCTTAATTGGTATCAAAATTTGTTTAACCATATAAAAGATGCAAATATTTCTAATTTTGTTGTTACAAAAGGTTATGTATATAATCCTAGCGATATAATAAATTCAATTAAAGTAAAAGTGAATGATATTAATGATTCAATAAATTTGAATATTCAAAGAACAAATTCTAATATTAATTTTGCGGTCATCCATATTATTGACACAAATGCATCTCATTTATGGTATTCAAAATATGGTAATGAATATAATATTTCACAAGGAAGTAGTTGCACTAATCATTTTTGTTTTACAATAACCTGGCCTAAAAACGAGCAAAACAGTGGGGTTTTAAGCGGAGATTTAAATGGAACGAAAGCAGAAGTTAATGAATCAAATGAAACTAAAAGAGGAGTTAAGATATTCAGATAATTATTTTTCTATAAAAATTTTAAATTCATTGCCTCTTTTTCTTACAAAGATTTCTTTATCACCTTTAAAAATAAAATTAGGCGCAAGATATTCTTCATAAAAAGAAATTCTATACATAATAATGTTTTCGAAATTTTGATAAGGGACAATTGTTATGTTTTTAAAATAGATATGGACTTTTTGATGTTTACGCATATTAAATACTCTTTTTTTATATTCGATGAATTTTTTCAAACTATCTCCATTTGAGCGTTTAAAATCTTTATCATAAAAAGAAATATATGTTTTGAAATTACTGTGCTCCCAAGCCCATCGCCATTTATAAAGCATTGATAAAATTGAAGCTATATCTTCTTTAGTAGCAAAAAGAGGGCTTTGATATATTTGTAATATTGTTCGTTGATAATCAATTGTATT
Source organism: uncultured Nautiliales bacterium (assembly GCA_964537435.1). GTDB lineage: Bacteria > Campylobacterota > Campylobacteria > Campylobacterales > Nautiliaceae > JALTBU01. The sequence continues at coordinate 1,827 of CAZIBT010000052.1, forward strand.
GGCTAATTTTATTAAATCGTTATTATTTAAAACAATGCAACCTTTGCTTAAGTCTCCTCGCTCCCCATCAAGCGGTTTTCCATGTATCCATATGCCGTATCCATCTCTTCCTTTTAATTTATCATAAAGATTAGGATACGATGTTACAAAAGCGAGAGGACCGTAGAATGTGTTTTTGGGTATTATTTTATATTTAAGGGAATATACTCCAATTGGTGTTATTAAATCTCCTTCTTTATGTTTTTGTCCGGGTTTTCCTACAATTAAATTATTAAATTCAAACAGCTCTTTTGCTTTTCCATCGGAATATTTATATACTTTTAGCGTTTTTAAAGTTTTGTTACATAGCAAAATATAAGAATTATTTTCATAATAACCGAATTTTACATTTTGATTTTTAAGCTCATTTAGCCAATATTTTTTTGATTGAATTGTTTTTTCCAAAACAGATTGGACTTTATTTATACCTTCGAATCTATAAATATCAACTAAATTTTGAGCATAAAGAGTTATTATAAATAAAAATATTATTACTACTCTCATCTTAAATCCATATATTATCAATTAATCGTGTTGTGCCTATATATGCGGCGATTAAAATAATGGTGTTTGAAGGGATTATTTTTTCAATATAATTAAAATCCCTATCTACAAATGCAATATATTGAAGTTCATCCACATCCAAAATTTCAAGCATTTCTTTTTTTATTTTTTTAATATCATCAGTTAAAGATGATAATTTTGCAGCCCTTTTTAAAGCTTTACTGATACTTAATGCTCTTTGTCTCTCTTCAGATGAAAGATAAACATTTCTACTTGAAAGTGCCAATCCATCTTTTTCTCGGACAGTATTAACAGGGACTATTTCAATATCAAAAAAGAAATTTTTTACCATCTGATTTATAAGATATAATTGTTGAGCGTCTTTTTTACCAAAATATGCACGTTTTGGTTTTGTAATATTGAAAAGTTTATTTACTACTTGTAAAACACCATCAAAATGTCCGGGCCTGAAAAATCCTTCTAAAATATAACCTTTTATTTTTGGAGCTTTAATTAAAATTTCATCATCGCTATACATATATTCAGCATTTGGAGTAAAAACTGCATCAACCCCAGCTCGTTTACAAATTTCAAAATCAGCTTCAAGCCTTCTTGGATATTTGTCTAAATCTTCTCCCGGTAAAAATTGGGTAGGGTTTACGAAAATTGAAACTATTACATTGTCATTTTCAGCTCTTGCTTTTTTTATTAATGTCAAATGTCCTTCATGGAGCGCTCCCATTGTAGGAACAAAACCTACACTTCCTTTAAGTCTCTTTCTATATTCTTGAGCTTCTTTTGGACTTTTTAAAATTTTCATTAAATACCTTTAAGGCTTAAATTTTGATAGAATTTTAACAAAAATATAATTTTTACAAAAAGGAATCAAATGGACGCATTTGAATATAGTGAGCTTATAAAAGATTTGGAAAATAAGCTTCATAATATTGAATCAATTTTAAAACCTGATGAGCTTGAAAAAAGGCTTAAAGAAATTGAACAAATGGAAAATAACCCTGATTTTTGGAACGACCCTAAAAAATCTGCAAAAGTTCAAAAAGAAAAAAATATTATTTTAAGAAAACTTGAAAAATACCAAAAAGCAAAACAAGCTTTAGAAGATAATAAAGATATGTATGAATTAGCTTTGGCCGAAGAAGATGAAGAGACGTTAAATGAAATATTTAATGATGTAGAAAATTTAGCAAAAGCAATAAGAAATTTGGAAATTGAAGTTATGCTTAGTGATGAAAATGATGAAAAAAATGCAATAGTAACTATCCATCCAGGAGCTGGAGGAACTGAATCACATGACTGGGCAAGCATTTTATACAGAATGTATTTAAGATATGCTGAAAGAAGAGGATGGAGAGTTGATGTAGTTGATTATCAAGCAGGTGAAGAAGCTGGAATCAAAGATGTAACATTTATAGTAAAAGGTGAGAATGCATATGGATATTTAAAAGTCGAAAATGGAATTCATAGACTTGTTAGGGTTTCGCCGTTTGATAGTGGGGGCAGGCGTCATACTTCTTTTGCTTCAGTGCAAGTTTCGCCTGAAATTGATGAGGATATTGAAATAGAAATTGATGAAAAAGATATTAGAATTGATGTTTTCAGAGCTAGTGGAGCAGGAGGACAGCATGTAAACAAAACCGAAAGTGCAGTTAGAATTACTCACATTCCAACAGGAATAGTAGTAAGCTGTCAACAAGATAGGAGCCAGCATAAAAATAAAGAAATGGCATTTAAGATGTTAAAATCAAAACTTTATGAACTTGAGCTTGAAAAAAGAAAAGCTGATGAAGAAGGAAAGCCAAAAGATGAAATGGGGTGGGGACATCAGATAAGAAGTTATGTTCTATTCCCTTATCAACAAGTAAAAGATATTAGAAGTAATAAAGCATATTCTAAAGTTGACGATATACTAGATGGTGATTTGGATGAAATGATAGAAGATGTGTTAATTGCTCAAAAGAGCGAATAAATGAGCAAAGGGAAAGAGGGAATAGAAAAATGAAAAAAGCCTTAACATTAATTGAGCTTATTTTTACCATTTTAATTATTGCGTTTGTATTTAGCGTTATTCCCAAAATGTTTCAAACGACTAATAAAGCTTTGGCCTTTTCATCCAAAGAAGATGCACTTTTTAATATGTATTCTCAAATGATGGATATAATTTTAAAAGAATACGATGAAATGAATACTATTTATGATGATATATTGCTTACGGGGAATTCTAATATTTTGGAATGTAGCACAAGCACAGGATATAGAGTGGGGGGATTTATAGGAAGTAGAAATTGTTTTCATAAAGTATATGAAAGTGATATTGGACTTGATTCAGGAGAGCCGCCAAGGGATGATATTGATGATTATAACGGACTTAATTATCAGATTTATAGTGGTAATAAAGAATATAATCTTTCAGTTACAGTCGGATATACAGATGATAATTTTAATTATAATTATTCAAATCAAGAATTGAATTTTCAGTTTACAAATAGAAGCGATGACACAAAATCAAATATAAAAAGAATAAAAGTCGAAGTTTTAAACGGCAATAATGAAATTTCTTCATTAGTTTATTATTCAGCAAATATAGGACATATAGAGATAAAGAGCGTTAAATGGTGAAAAAATCTTTTACATTAATAGAAGCGATTTTTGTAATAGTAATTTTATCTTTAATAATTACCGGTGGTATGATGATAGCCGGGAAAATTTATAAAAGAAATCTTTTGGTTTCAAATTCATTAAAACTTCAATTTGATACAGAGCAAACAATCGATAAACTTGCCAATATGCTTTATTACAGAATTCCTTTGAGTGCTATAGGCTATAATCCCAAAACAGGAGATTTTAAATATTTGGAAAATATTGAAAATGATGAAAATTATACAGTGTTTGAATGGATAGGAGAGAGTTTTGATATTGAAAAAGGAGTAAATTTTAGTGGTTTTGCGGATTTATATGCCAGTAAAAAGCCAATTTTAAAAGCACTTGATTTTAATGCAAGTTTTATAAATGAAACTTTGCAAAATAAATTTAATACAAGTGAAAATTTTAAAAATTTAGTAGGAATAATTTTTGCAGGAAGTTTTGATAGAGGAGATGAAGAAATTTTAAACGATTATAACAATTCATTTGGATGGCATGGGAATAGAGCTGATTTTGTTTTTTTAATAAATGATTATGATCAAGTTGGCAATGATACGAATTTATCTCTTACAAATTATGACGGAAGTGAGATAAACAATACAAGAATTTATGAAAAATTTTATTTGGCTGATAGTGCGTATGCCGTTGCAAGAGGAGAGGATATCAATACTTCTGCAACATGCATAAAAAATCTTGATATTCCTAATGATGAAATTAATAATACTTTATTTTTGTTTTATGATTATAGACCTTGGAAAGATGAAACATTTTGTGCCGATACTAGTGGCAATGGAGCAGGAAAAGTAGAAATATTAAGCAAAAATATTGCAGGGTTTAATATAAAATCAATTAATTCTCATTTGGAAATTTTCTTTAATGCAGTTTCTAAAAAAGGAGATATAATAGTAAAAGTATCAAAACAAAAGGTTGTTTTTTGAAAAAAGCAATTGGACTTATATGGGCTTTGATTATTTTACTGCTTGTTAGTTTCATGCTTGTTTTTATTGCAAAGGTAGCTTTTATTTCTCAAAAACAAGCAACTTTTAGTTATTCAATCCAAAGGGGAGAGCTTTTTATGCAAAGTTGTATTGAAAATGCACTTTTGGCAATAGAAGGATATCAAAGAAATTCTGCAAATAAATGTTTGGAGGATATAAATTTTACTGATGAAAGTGGTAGATTTAGTTGTCAAGTTAATATTTTAAGATATTATTGTTATAAAGATGCAAATTGTCCTTGCAGCAATACTAAAATTATTCAAACGCCATTTTCAAATGGATATGTGCTTATGAAAGTAACCGTTACCAGTAATAAAGATCATATAAAACTTTCAAAAATAACGCTTCAAAGGCCTTGAATGA
>CAZIBT010000053.1:0-6222 GCA_964537435.1 uncultured Nautiliales bacterium
GCAATAAATTTATCTATAGTAATTTTAATGGCTATTAATGGATTATATTTTACTTTTATAATTTTACCTGAAGGAATTATTCCTATTATTTTTCTTTTTATTTTTTCACCAAAAATATTTTTCATAATTTCTATTTTAGGTTTTATTTCAACATTTAAAATTTTATTTTTTCTTTTAATTTTTAATATAACATCATTACTGTTTTGTATGAACTTTGGAATTTCATCCCATGTTTTTATTTTATGATTATTTATTTCTATTATCTTATCTCCCGCTTTTAAAATTTTTGCTGCCGGAGTGTTTGGAATTGTTTCTCCCACAACAGGAGCAAGTTTATTCCATCCAATCAATGCAACAAAAAAATAGATTAATATTGCAAGTAAAAAATTAAAACCAGGACCTCCTAAAAGAATTAAAATCTTCTGCCATGGTGTTTTTGAAGTATATGAATCAGGATCGTTTGATTTTAATGAAGGGTTAGAATCATCTTGCCCTTTCATTTGGACATATCCTCCAAGAGGTATAGCACTTAGACACCAATTTGTGCCTTTAAAATTTTTGCAAAAAAGTTTTTTACCAAATCCAATGGAAAAAACTTCTACCTTAACACCAACAAGTTTTGCCATTAAAAAATGACCAAGCTCATGAAAAAATATTAAAAAAGAAAGAATTATTAAAGCCGAAATCATCTATGCTCTTTCAAATATGTTTTTAAATAATCAATTCCGCTATATAGCGTTAAAATTACTGCAATCCATAAAAGACAGTTATCACAAGGCCAGTTCATAAGTAAAAATCCTATTGCAATCATTTGAAAAACAGTCTTTATTTTTCCTGCCAAACTTGCCTTGACACTTAGTCCCTCACTTGCCATTACAACTCTAAGACCTGTTATAAAAAATTCTCTTATCAAAATTAAATAAATTGCCCATGCATTCGCTCTGTGTAAATACAAAAGTCCCAAAAAGGCACCTAATACAAGCATTTTATCTGCAAGTGGATCTAAAATTTCACCAAGCTTTGAAACTGCGTTAAAATTTCTTGCTATAAAGCCATCAAAAAAATCAGTTATACTTGCTATTACAAAAATCAATGCGGCAAAATAATCCAACCATGAAGAATGGACAGAAAAAAGATTTCTATTTACTAAAAAAAGATACATCAAAAATGCCAAAACAATTCTTATACTTGCAAGTATATTGGGGACATTTTTTAATCTTTTCTGCCATACAATATATTTTTGAAACTTTATATTATCAGAGGTTATCAATACTATTCCTTACAACCAAATGTTGTTCCTCCATCGATTATAAAAGTTTGTCCCGTAATCCAGCTTGCTTCTTTGCTGCACAAAAAGTAAGCCATTCCAGCCAAATCATTTGGGAATCCCATTCTATTAAGTGGTGAAATTTTTTCAACCTCTGCTTTTATTTGCTCATAATTTGGAAATGCCTTTAAAGCATCCGTATCAATCGGACCACCACTTATTGCATTTACTCTTATATTAAATTTTCCAAGTTCACAAGCAGCATATTTCACCATTGTTTCAACTGCCGCTTTACTTGCTCCATGCCCAGCATAATTTGGGGTATATACCAAATTTCCAGTAGAACTCAGAGAAATTATAACACCTCCTCCTATTTTTTGCATTCTTTTTGCCGCTTCTTGAGCTCCTACTACAAAAGCATTAACAGTTGCAGTAAAAATATTGCAAATTCCTCTAGGTTTTAGCCTCATAAAAGGTCCAAAACCTCCCACAACTGCCCTGCCACTGATAATTGCATTAGAAATAAAAAAATCAACTCTTTCAAAATCTTCATCTATTTTTTTAAATAAATCTTTATAAGTTTCTGGTTCTAGGATATTAAGTTTATATGATTTTGCTTTGATGTTATAATTTTCACTCCATTCTTTTTCCAAATTTTTAGCCACTTCTTCATTTGAATTATATGTAAATGCTATATTTACACCTTCTTTTGCAAAACGTTGTGCTATTGCTTTTCCTATACCCCTTGTTGCCCCACTTATTACTAATGTTTTCAAATAAACTCCTTATAAATATTTTTTAATTACTGTTTTAATTAATTTTTTATGTTCTTCACTAGGCTCAACTAGTGGAAGTCTATATTCAAGACTTGGGAGAAGCCCTGCTTCAAACATTGCATATTTTATAGGGATAGGATTGCTTTCTACAAATAGAATCTTATTTATTTCATAAAGTTTTTCATTAATTTCTCTTGCTTTTAAAAAATTACCCTTTAACGCCTCGTGTATAAGTTTGGAGATTTTATTTGGAAGTAAATTGGAAGTTACGCTTATACATCCTTTGCCACCTGTTGCCATTATCGGATAATTTATTGCATCATCACCGCTTAAAACACTTATAGCACATTTTGAACATAATGAAACCACATTTTCTATTTTTCCGGTAGCCTCTTTTATTGCAACAATATTTTCAACGTCTTCATATAATTTAACCGCTGTATCAACATCAATATTGCTACAAGTTCTCCCAGGCACATTATATAAAACAACAGGAATTTCAATAGAATTAGCAATTGCTTTGAAATGTTCATATAAACCTCTTTGTGTAGGTTTATTATAATATGGAGAAACGCTTAAAATTGCATCAGCACCCTTATTCTCAGCAAATTTTGCCAAATCTATTGCTTCATGTGTTGAATTACTCCCTGCTCCAGCCAAAACTTTGGTATCAGATTTTTTACATACTTCAACAGCTATTTCAATGCATTTTTTATGCTCCTCATGAGAAAGTGTCGCACTCTCACCCGTTGTTCCAACAGGCACTACCCAGTCAATTCCGTTATCTATTTGTCTTTGAATTAATTTAGCATAGGTTTGCTCATCAACTTTTCCATTTTTAAATGGAGTTATTAAAGCGGTCATAGCCCCTTGCATTGTAGTCCTTTTTTTTAAAATTATATCAAGTTTTATATCATCAATAAATTTGTTTATAAAAAAGAAAATAAAATTAAGTTCAATTATCTTAACATAATAATTTTACTCTAGATTAATTTTTGTATATTTTTTTCTATCTCTTCGATTTCATTATCATCCAAAACACTTCTTAATTGTTGTATAAAAAGACCTCTTTCTTTTTTAAGATAAGCTTTTAAAATCTCTTCAAAATCTTCAAATTTTAAAAAGGCATCCATACTTTTTTCTTTTGCTTTTATCTCGATAAAATTAAGCATCCTAAAAAGCATTTCTTTAACAAGCCTGTTTTCATTTACAAATTTTTTTGCTTTTTCATTCGTAATTCCGTAAAATTGGAGATTGAAATGATATTCAAGCTCTTTTTCCATTTCTTTGCTTAAATCTTCAAGTTCTTCATAAAAAGCATCTAAAGGTGAAAAATTGTCCCTTAAAAATTTCATTTTTTTAAATATTTCTTTTATCTCTTTTTGATGATTGATTATAGCTTTTAGCATAGTATTCCTTTAATTAAATTCTCAAAGGTTTATGGATAGAAAATATTCCGATTAATGAAGAAAGCATGGTAATAAAGAAAAATAAAAAGCTAAAAGCAACACCTACACTTGGATCCTGATGGATAAATTTAAGCCCATAAAGAAACGTTAGCTCCCTAACTCCTACACCTCCAATTGTTATTGGTAAAACACTTACAACTGAAGAAATTAAAAATAATACTAGAAAATCTATAATTTTTATACTTTGGGGCAGCGATAAAATAATAAAAAAAGCACTCAAAAGCTGTAGAAGCTGAACATTAAAAGCTAACGCCATATTTTTATTCAAATAAAGTGCAAATTTATTATATTTTTTACAAAAAAAATAAAACCCAAAAAATACTGCTAAACCTATAATAATAGAAAGAATATTTAAAGGATAAATAGCATAATCACTGAAAACAAAAAGTAAACTCGCCAAAAGAATCAAAGCAACAAGACCGCTGATTCTATCGAACAACAAAGCGGCTATCAAAAGAGAGAGTTTTTTCTCAAAATGTTTTTTCAAAAGATAAGCTTTATAGCCATCACCCCCTATTCCACCCGGTAAAAACAGATTATAAAACATTCCGACATAATAAAGAATTAAATTAGTTTTAAAAGAAAGATTAATGCCTATTTCTTTAAAATAATAGTTTAATCTCACAGCTGCAATTATTTTTGAAAGATTATAAAATAAAAAAGCCAAAAAAAGCCAGAAAAGATTAATTTCTTTTAAAATTTTCAATAATTCTTTTATATCAATTTTGCTTAAGACAAAACAAAGCAGCAGGAAAGATATAAAAAATTTAATTATTGTTTTGATTTTTTTTGCCAACGAAAAATTCTTTTATTACATAAGGTTTTTTATTTTGAGATTCATAATATGTTCTCATTAAAAGTTCGGCCAAAAATCCTGTGGAAATGAGCTGAATTCCGGCAATTATAAATAAAATTCCAACCATAAAAAGCGGTCTCTCACCTATTGATTCACCAAAAAGTTTTAATATTAAAAGATAAGATTCAATTAAAAATCCTAAAAATAATATAAAAAATCCCACTCCTCCGAATAGATGCATAGGTCTTGTAGCGTATTTTTGGAAAAAAAGCATAAGGAGCAAATCGCTTATAACCTTAAATGTTCTACCAATTCCGTATTTGCTTTTACCATAAATTCTTGGATGGTGCTTTACATCCACTTCCGTCATTTTAGCACCGTATAAACTGGCAAGAACCGGAATAAATCTATGAAGTTCTCCATATAAACTCAGATTTTTTGCGACATCGCTTTTGAAAAGCTTTAAAGTGCAGCCATAATCGCTAATATAAACACCTGTAAGTTTTCTGATAAGCCAGTTTGCTATTTTGCTTGGAACTTTTCTTAATAAAAATCCGTCCTGTCTGTTTGCCCTTCTGCCAGCCACTACATCCCAGCCCTCTTTTTCTAGCTTGTCAATCATCATAGGAATATCGCTCGGGTCATTTTGTAAATCCCCATCAAGCGTTGCTATAAGCTCACCCTCAGCCGCATCAATTCCTGCGGCCATAGCAGTGGTTTGACCAAAATTTCTGCTAAAAACTATTAATTTTACCCTCTCATCTGCAAGTTCTTTAATTTTTTTAACAGTTCCATCTGTTGAACCATCATCAACAAAAATAACTTCATAATCAATATTTTTGAGTGATTTTCTAATTTCATCCAAAAGAGGTTTTATATTATCCTCTTCATTCATAACTGGAATAACAACTGATAATTTTTTCATATATTTCCTTAATGCAAAAAGTGTCTTTTTCCTGTAAAATACATAGCGATTCCCGCTTCATTTGCCGCTTCAATAACTTCATCATCTCTTATACTTCCACCTGGCTGAATTATCGCTTTTACACCAACCTCAGCTGCATAGTCCACACTGTCTCTAAATGGAAAGAAAGCTTCGCTTGCAAGAGAACTTCCTCTTATATCAAGTCCAAGAGATTTTGCTTTTTCTACCGCACATCTTGTAGCATCAACTCTGCTTGTCATACCCATTCCGATGGCTACCATTTGATTATCTTTAACAAACACAACACAATTGCTTTTTGTAAGTGCTGCAATTTTCCATGCCATTTCTAAATCTTTTCTGTTATCAACACATACTTTTGTAACACATTTTGCATTTTCTACCTCATCATCTTCGACTTTGTCGGCATCTTGGAATACAAATCCGCCTTCAATATGTTTAAAATCCCATTTGTCTCCTGGAATTTCAAGATGAGATTGTCCCAAATCAAATAGTTTTATTCTTTTTTTCTTTTCAAATACTTTAATAGCTTCATCTGTAATTTTTCCTGCAATCAAAACTTCAACGAATATTTTATTAATCTCCTCTGCTAATTCTTTATCAACAATTCCATTAACAGCTACAACTCCTCCATACGCACTTATAGGATCGCATTCAAGCGCTTTTTGCCAAGTCGTAATCAAATCATCTTTTTTAGCTGCTCCACAAGGATTTGCATGTTTTATAATTGAAATAGCCCCCTCGCCCAAACTAACTGCAATTTTAACTGCTCCGTTTATATCGGTTAAATTATTAAAACTCGCTTCGCCTTTTAAAATATTTAAATTTTCATAAAAATTCTCAAATTCATAAAGAGCACCTCTTTGATGAGGGTTCTCACCGTATCTGGTTTTAAATACTTTTTTGCCAACGATAAATCTTTTATCTCCAAAACCTGCATTAAATCTTTCATTCATATAATTTGCAATCAT